>JAISEX010000259.1 GCA_031263875.1 Eubacteriales Family XIII. Incertae Sedis bacterium
TGTTTTACCTTGCGGCTACGGTAGAGCGCCACGCGGCAGAGCCGCTGCGCTCCTCGATGTGCGAGGTACAACGGAGCTGAAGCTCCTGTACCTCTGCCGAAGCCGCGTAAAACAGGCACGAGCGACGGCGACGCGCAAGGGATAGCAGCGGTATCTTTTTCGCCGCAGGCGAAAAAGATACAAGCGAATAGCCCGGTGGGGCTGTCGTATCGTATTTGAGATTTTCGCATTGTTAAAATTTTAACAATGCGACCGACTCATTTATTTAGGACAGCCCCATGCGCCCAAAGAAATCAATCGCGAATCACGGAACGGAATATCACGCTGCGGGCGACAACGACACACCCGTCAGTTCCATATGCGACGGGATTGCGGGTCAAGCTCGCGGGTGACAAGCAACTTTCCGTCCCGCGTGCGAACCTGCGCGTGGCGCCGGAACCGCGAGTCCTTATCATTGAAGCAACATGAAGGGCTATGCTATAATTGAAGCGATAGACTTTATGAAGAATTGAGAGGGAGTTACTGTATGAGATATTTGATACTCGTTCCGGACGGCGCGGCTGATGATCGGGATGAAAACGGGAAAACGCCGCTTGAAGAAGCGCACATGCCGGTGGTGAACGGGCTTGCGGCCCGGGGATTTGTCGGGCAGGTGACGACGATTCCGGAGGGGATTTTTCCGGGCAGCGACGCGGCAAATCTCGCCGTGCTGGGATATGACCCGGTGGCTGACCTGACGGGGCGTTCTCCGCTGGAGGCGGTCAGCATGGGCATCGATATGTCGGATACGGATGTGGCGTTCCGGGCAAATATCGTGACGCTTGTGGGCGACGGGGCGTATGGGGATCTGGTTATAACGGATCACAGCTCCGGCGATATCGGCGATGAGGAAGCGCGGCAGCTCCTGAAGGCGGTGAATGACGAACTCGGCGCGGGACGCGCGGAGAACGGCGGGCGCGTCGCGTTTTATCCGGGCGTCAGTTATCGGGGTGCGCTGATCGTGTCGGCGGGAGAGCCCACGGTGACGGGTATCGGCGACGTTTCGGAGGAAGCGGCGGGCTACTGGCTGACGCCGCCGCACGACATTCTGACCAAGCGCATCGGCGATTATCTGCCGACGGGCGAGGGCAGCGGCTTTATTAAAGAGCTGATGGAAAAGAGTTATGACATATTAAAGGATCACGAGGTGAATAAGGATCGCGTTCGGCGGGGCCTGAATCCCGGCAATTCGATCTGGATATGGGGGCAGGGCAAAAAGCCGGCGCTCGATTCGTTTGAGAGTAAGTTCGGCATCACCGGCAGCGTAATAGCGGGCGTTGATCTGATAAAGGGGATCGGCATCTGCGCGGGCCTCGAGTCCATCACGGTTCCGGGCGCGACGGGGACGCTGGAGACGAATTTCGCGGGCAAGGCGGACGCCGTGATCGAGGAATTTGAAAAGGGTAAGGACTTTGTCTATATCCATGTGGAAGCTCCCGACGAGTGCGCGCATCAGGGCAACCGGGCGGATAAAATAGAATCGCTCGAGCGTATAGACGCCGAGGTGCTGGCGAAAGTGGTCGGTTGGCTGCGGAAGGACGGCGAGCCGTTCCGCGTGCTTGTCGTGCCGGATCACCGGACGCCTGTCGCGCTGCGCACGCATACGATGGAGCCGGTGCCGTACGTGATATACGACAGCGGTGATGAACAGGAAAACGCCGGAGCTCTGTTTACGGAAGCGTCGGGAGAAAACGGCAGAGCCTTCGGTTCCGGAGCGGAACTTGCGAAATATTTCTTTGGCAAAAAATAAGGGCATGCCTCGCGTGATTTTGGAGAAAAGCCGCGGCAAACGGCGGCTTATCGTTCTCGTGGTGTCGGTAACCGTGCTGCTGTTTGCGGGTTTTTCGGCGTCGGCCGAACCGTCCGATGCGGGCGTAAACTATAACCGTCTGCCCGATGTGACGGCGCCTTCGGCGATTCTGATCGACGCGTCGTCGGGGCAGGTATTGTTCGAAAAAAACGCCGATTCGACGCGAGCGCCGGCTTCTCTCACGAAAATAATGACGGCGCTTCTCGCGATAGAGGAGTTGGAGCCGGACAAAACGGTCACCGTTGACGACGAGGCGGCGGACACGGCGGCGAAGGGCGCGAATATCGGTCTGAAAGAGGGCGAGAAAATCACCGCGGACGATTTGATATACGCGATGCTGTTGCCGTCCGCGAATGAAGCGGCGGTAGCCGCGGCGAAGGCCATCGACGGGGACACCCAGAAATTCGCCGAGAGGATGAACGAAAAGGCCGCGGCGCTCGGGACGAACACGACGAATTTTATGAACCCGAACGGGCTGCCTGAAACCGACCATTATACGACGGCGCGCGACATGGCGGTGATAGCCCGGGCTGCGATGAAAAACGAGTCGTTCCGGAAATACGCCGGAACGGTGAGCCATACGATTCCCGCGACGAATAAGAGCGACGCCCGCGATCTGAAAAACGGGAATAAGATGCTGACGGATACGAG
>JAISEX010000277.1 GCA_031263875.1 Eubacteriales Family XIII. Incertae Sedis bacterium
CGGTGAAGCGGATGGAGCCGTGTATTTCCTCGACGGGAACGCCGATGGCCTCGAGCACGTGCGACGGCGTTAGTGAAGCCGACGAACAGGCGGATCCGGTCGAAACCGCGATGCCTTCCATATCCAGCAGCAGCAATATTGCCTCGCCCTCGATAAATTTAAACGTGATATTCGCGTTGCCCGGCAGACGCTTCTCAAGGCTGCCGTTGATCCGGATATTCGGTATCTCGGCGCGTACGCGATCGATAAGATAATTGCGCAGCTCGGTGAGATTCTTCACGTGTTCCGCGAAGTGTTCGCGCGCGAGTTCCGCGGCCTTGCCGAAACCGACGATACCCGCCAGATTCTCCGTGCCCGCGCGTTTCCCGGTTTCCTGCGCGCCGCCATGCATAAACTCCGGCAGCCGGACGCCCCGCCTGATGTAGAGCGCGCCGACGCCCTTCGGCCCGTATATCTTATGGGCGGAAAAGCTCATCATATCAACGCCCAGTTCCTTGACGTTCAGCGGCACGTTACCGAGCGCCTGCACCGCGTCCGTGTGGAATGTCACGCCGCGTTCCTTCGCGATTTTCGCGGCTTCCGCTATCGGCTGGATGGTGCCGATCTCGTTGTTCGCAAGCATAATGCTGACCAGCACGGTTTTGTCCGTAATGGCGTCCCTCAGCTCGTCGAGCGAGATAAAACCGTCCGCGTCAACGCCGAGATACGTGATATCGAAGCCCTCTTTATCGAGGTATTCCACGCTGTGAAGGAGGGCGTGATGCTCGATCTTTGTCGTGATAATATGGTTGCCCTTGCCGCGATTCGACAGCGCGGTTTCGATAACGGCCCAGTTATCGGCCTCCGTGCCCGACGAGGTGAAAAATATCTCCCGCGGCTCCGCGCCGACCAGCGCCGCAAGACGTTCGCGCGCAACCGTTATAGCGTTTTTCGATTCCTGCCCGCTGGTATACAGGCTCGATGGATTGCCGAATTTCTCGGTAAAATACGGTATCATTTCATTGAGCACGGCCTCCTTGACGGGAGTCGTGGCGGAATAATCGAGATACACCTGTTTTTTGATTTCTGTCATTCTGGTTCCTCTGTACAATCATATAAGTAATTACTTATACGTTCACGTTACATTATATAACGAAACTTGTCAACACTTTTTCTCCTGCGCATGCGCCTCTGTCACGGGCCCGTCAACCACCTCGATCCCCTCGAGTTGTTTCCTGAAAACCGAGCGGAATTTCACGAGATATTCCTGCCGCAGCGTCTGCTGTTCGTTCTTTTCGTCTTCGGACAGACCCTCGGACTTCTGCTTCCGCGCGAGTTCGTTGATCCGTTCCATCTTATGCTTTTCAAGCATTATTGCCTCATTTGCCTCCGGCGGCGTATGAAAAATTTTTCACACGTGCCTCCATGCCGCCGGCTTCGGTGGGCACGAAGGCAATCCATCTCTTACTGCCGCGCGCCGGTTTTGCGTTCAGGCAAAATCACGCACATCTATTATTATACACCATGATGGCATTATCGCGCGTGCCAGGTCTGTTCTGCGAGGATTATTAACCTGAATGCGCCCTCGCGCCCCGCCGCCGCGCGCGTTTTTATAAGAAAATAAGAAAAGCGGCGCAAACGCGAATGATTTACGGGATGCCGCGTTGAAGGCGTAAACGATTAAGGCTTAAAAGCACGCTCATTTACGGTTAATTTGTTACTATGATCTCTACTAATCCGATTATGTTACAATTCTACTGGCGCAAAGCGTTGAAACAGCCGCTCAAATGCGCGCTATTAAATAGATGGCGTAGGTGAGACCGTTTTCACTTGCCGGGCAAAGACCGCGGTTACACGCAGATATGCTCCTTCAGCTTTTCGAAGGTCTTTTCGCCGATCCCGCTGACGTTTTTCAGTTGCTCGATGGTCGTGAATTTCCCGTTGGAATTCCGGTAATCGAGTATCTTTTGCGCGGTGGAAGGCCCGACGCCGTTGAGCTGCTGGAGCGCGGTGGCGTCGGCGGTATTGATGTTTATCTTGCCCTGCGCGTCTCCTTGCGATGCCGCGCCCGGATCGCCGCCTGTCGCGGCGCCTTGCTGCGCGTAGGTGCCCTTCGCGACTTCCTCTTTTGTCGGCACGTAGATATGCTCGCCGTCGTTCAGCGGCGCGGCGAGGTTTATCACGCTCGCGTCCGCGGTGGCAAGCTGGCCTCCGGCGGCTTCGATCGCCTGAAAGACGCGGCTTCCGGCGTCCATCTCGACCACGCCCGGATTCTGCACGGCGCCCGCGATATCGACGTAAATTTTCGCGTCAGGAATGACCGCCAGCGCAGTATCCGCTCCGCTCCCCTCCGGCGCGCCGCCGGGATCCGCATCTGCGTCAGTTTGATCGGTCTGGTGGCGGACAGAGGCCCCATCTGCGGGCGTGCCGGCCGCGCTTTTCATATACATGACCGCGCCGGCCGCGAGTACGGCAACGGTGCAGGCCACAAGCGCTATTTTTTTCGGTGTAAATTTCTTTGTCATAATGATATAATAATACCACATTATAGAACAATGTCAATATATCACAATGATAAAATTTGTTTATGAATTGAATATTATTTCCGCGAGAGCGCATAACAGGTATCATATAAACATTATTCCATCAGCATATACCGGTGGCGGATCGGCGCAGTTTCCTGCTGTAAGGCGCCGGAATAATGCTAGTCGCTGACGCCCGGAATCAGGATTTTCGTCCGTTTGACTGATAATATTTCGAGCGCGGTTTCCCTGCCTGCGGACTGGAGAAAATCCGAAAAACGCTTCAGCGGATTGGGAACATTGCCGTTTTCCGCGCTGAGCGTAATCGTAAAAACGACTTTATTGCCCCATGAAGCCGAGAGGGACAGCGCGGCGCTTTTCTCCCCGTTCCACGCTTGTATCGCGGCGGCGATGCGGTCGTTATCCCACACGTTGTCGTTTTCGGGCACGGAGATCGCGCGAATTTCGTAGGTGACCGCGGTTATGAGCGATGCCAGCGATTTGCGCACCGCGTCGGGTTTCGCGAAGATGCGCTTTACGCGGACGCCCGCGGGAAAGACGGCGTTGAGACGGTCTGCCGCTTCCGCAGGGTCGATGTCCCGCTCGATCTCAAATTCAAAATACTCGTCGTCCGACGCGTAACCGAGGGAGAGCGGCAGGGCAAGCGAAAGTTTCGCGTGCGGGTGAAAACCCTGCGTGTACGCCGGTCGCAGCCCCGCCATGCGCAGCGCGCGCAAAACCATCCGCTGCAGATCCAGGTGCGATATATAGACCATACGGCCTTCTTTCAAGAAATTAGCTAGGTATTTCATGTCTTTCTCCGTGTTACTTTTCGGGCGCATGGGGCTGTCCGAAAATGATTTCA
>JAISEX010000305.1 GCA_031263875.1 Eubacteriales Family XIII. Incertae Sedis bacterium
TCTCCAGACAGAGCGCGTAGTTAAACTGAGCGCGAGAATTGCCGCCGTCCGCGGCTATCTTCCCGGCGCGGATATCTCGACCGTCGTTGGCGTCCTTGCGGATAAGGATTTCGACGCAATGCTCCGTCACCTGTACTGGTTTTCCGGCCATATGTTCCTGACACAGCCGCCGAACGACCGGGCGCTCGAACCTGCCGAACTTGCGGACCGGTTGTCGCGCGTCACGGCCGAACTGAGCTGCGGCTGCGGCGATCCCGCCTGCCTGCGGTGTTCCGCTGAATCCGGCCCGTTTTCCACGGTATTCTCCGCACCCGAAGACGCATTAAACGCCGCCATTACGCGCGCGCAACATTCCGAACGCGGCGCGGTCGTCGTCTGCGGCTCGCTCTACCTTATCTCCGCTGTTCGCGGGCTACTCATGTAATGAAAAATAATGGAATTATGAAAATCCCGCAAAAATTTATTTCTTAACCATAGCCACAGCCCAAGCGCCTTTTTCCTGTTCGGCCAAGGACGGGTTTGCATATTTTGCGAGCGCTCCGAAGTAAGATTTTTTCGGCTCGACCGCTTCCGCTCGTTCTTGAACCGGCATTACGATCACTTCCACTTTCCCGTGCCGAAATGGTTTCGGCAGTGGTATAACAGATCCGATAACTTCGCTGTCTATTATTTTACGCACAACCTGCACTTATAACCTCCTGCCAAAATGTAATCGGCTTTACTCTCCTCTCATGATATCAGGTGATAATCGTGTGATTTCAGCGATTATTACCCATCAATCATGGCGTTGCAGCTAACTTGTCGCAATGCGAACGCGGTTTCCTTATTTTTATTATAATACACTCCGCTTTAAAAAAATAGGCGGGGGCTTCACCTGCGTATTTATGTAATGACGATAATGGGCGTCCGTACCGCCGCATTACCTCCAAACCAACCCGCGCTCCTCATTGATTTCTCCCTCTCACATTTCCAAAACACCACCCCATTTCACTACGTCTGAAATGAAAAGTAGTTTCAGGTTTCCAAGTATGTTCGATTGCAAATAATAAATTATAGTAATGAACGAAACTGTATTATAAAATATTTTTATTGACAAAAACAATCTACTAATGATATATTAGTAATAACCAAATCCTTTTTTGTAATTAAGTTTGTTAATATGCGTACTTTTAAGGAGGTGAACGCAACGTACGCACAATAGGCTTCGGGTTACTCGCACTGACGCGATTAACGGGAGTTTATTTGTCGACAAAAACTTTTTTCCAAGGAGGGATACCAATGCACACACAAAGATCTCATCTATTTTCTTATATATGTCGGTTGCTCAGCGTTGCGGGAATTATGCTTGCGGTTATAATAATCACGGGCATGTTTGCCGGAGTCCACGCGGCGGCAGAGGCGGACGCGTTAAAGGGGGAAATACCGGTTACGCTTCGCGTTATTGACGATACCGCATCCGCGCTCACGGCCGCAAAATCAACGCCAACCATGCCAACAACGCCCCAAACGGGCGACCCCACGGCGGGAACGCCGCTGCTCCTGCTGATATTCTGCTGCGCAAGCCTCGCCGTTTGCGCGCTCTGTATTATACTTCACAGGAACGGAAAGAATTCAAAACGTTCAACGGGCGCCAGCACACTGCTGCTTGGCGTCGCCGTGACGCTCGCGCTGGCGGCGGGCGGCGCCGGCGTCTCTGCCGCGCAAAGCAATGCGGGGGAAAGCGCTCATCTTATCGTTATCGATAAACGGCAGACCCTTACGGGAAGCGGCGAAATCGGGCTCGATCTTTCCGCGCTTAATTCAAAAGTCATTGATATAGACGCTTCGGCGGCGCTTTTGCCAAAGGTGCAGCTTTCATTTAATAACGTCGTTCTGACCGGGAACGCGCAGACCGTCGCGTCAATAAGCGACAAGGATTTCAGCGGAACGCATAAGGCCATGCTGAACATCACCATCGATAAGACCCTTGCCGCGGGCGATTATTCGATAACGGTCGGCTATACGGCGACTGACCGGCGGGCGCCGATAGCGTCGGTTCTTGCCGCGTTTGATGCGCGCGTCTACGATGGGACGACGGCGGCTGTGCCACGCAGCGCGCCGGTTATTGCCGGCAAAACCCCGCAGGATACGGTCGAACTCAGCGGCCTTTCGTTTAACGCCGCGAGTAAAAACGTCGGCCAAAAGATTCCGGTAACCGCGCAGGCGGCTCAGTTGACCGGCCCTGACGCGTGGAAGTACCGCCTCGGCGATCCGCGGAAACTGACCGTCTATACCGACGCGAACCGCACCGATCCGGCGACTATCGACATTACGCCGAAACTTCTGACAATTGACGCGGGGAATCTCGTGATCGCGGACAAGGTCTATGACGGGAACACTTCGGCGACCGCCCAGTCGGGAACGCTCGGAACGCTGACAGGCATTATCGGCGGCGATAATGTGAGCCTTTCGGGAACGGCGTCGTCATTTTCATTCGATAATAAAAACGCCGGAACGAACAAGCCGGTGCAGTACGCGGGCGGTTTGGCGCTGACGGGCGCGAGCGCAGGCAATTACACATTCAGCGCGGCGGGAATTACGGGACTGACGGCTGACATTACGCCCAAATTATTAACGGTAAACGCTTCCGTGCAGGATAAAATTTATGACGGCTCGACCGATGCGGAGATTTCCGGCACGCTGGTAACAAGCGGCATCGTTGGCGGCGATCAGGTAAGTTTGGCCGGGGCGAATATTCAAGGAACCTTTGCGGATAAAAACGCGGGTCAGAATAAGACGGTCACGGTCGCGGGCGGAGGTTATGCGCTCGGCGGAAGCAGCGCGGGCAATTACCGCATTACGCAGCCCACGGGACTGACGGCAACTATCGAGAAAGCGCCGCTTGCCTTTACCGGTACGGCCTTTATCTCGTATGAATCCGCGTTCGTCTTTACGGTCGAGCTGCAGGATCCCACGAAATTTTCGGGGCTGGTTTCCGGCGAGGGCTTTACCGCGGGCAAAGGCAGCGTGACAGAGGTCACCGTGCCGCAGAATGAGAATTACGAACGGGGGCCGGAGGTGATACCGAACGCGTCAATAGACGGCGCTTTGCTTGCCCTCACTCCCGGTGCCGGCACGTCCGCAGATAATTATAGCTTTACGCAGCCGCAGCTTCGGATAAAAATAGCGCGTCCGTTTATTCTGGAAGTGATCACGAGCAAGGCGAATCAGACCGTTACGCTCAATAAATATTTTGGCAACGCGTATAGCATTGATTGGGGCGATAACGATTCTCTTGATCCGATGCATTTTGGCGCTGAAACCCACACCTACACCGCGGCGGGCACCTATCAGATAGAGCTGACTTCAAAGCTCACGACGGCCAGACGCTGGACGTTTACCGGCGCTTTCGAACCGCTCGTTCCGCTTGCGGGCACGACGGCCGACACCGTTACCGTGAAATCCATGCCGCCGATGCGCTCCTTTATGCCGAGCGATACCGACGCGGGCGACAATTTCTTCTACGGATTCAACGTGGGGGGAAAGCTGAGCGCGCTTCCGGCCGGTTCTTTTGACCTCGGCGCTTTCACGAAAACCGGGAACTCTTTCTTCTCCTATTTCAATTCCGGCGGAAAACTGGGCGCGCTGCCGGGAGGCTCCTTTAATACCGGCAATATCGCCGCGGCAGGGGATTATTTCTTCGCTTCCTTCAACAGCAGCGGTCAGTTGAGTTCACTTCCGGACGGCTCCTTTGATACGGGCAAAATCGTCACGGCCCATAATAATTTTTTCTATGAATTCAACTGCGGCGGAAAGCTGAGCGAATTGCCGATAGGCTCATTTAACACGGGCAATATCACCACGGCAGGAAACAATTTCTTCACTTCGTTTAACGATGGAGGAAAGCTGGGCGAGCTGCCGGCAGGCTCCTTTAACACGGGCAGTATCACTGCGGCGGGGAAGGATTTCTTCTCCCTCTTTAACAACTACGGCTTGCTGAAAACTCTGCCGGTAAATTCATTTGACACCGGAAAAATCACCGCGGTCGGGGAAGGTTTCTTCGGATCCTTCAACGAGAGCGGCAAACTTTCCTCCCTGCCGGCGGGTTCATTCCGGCTCAACAGCAACCTTACCGCGACAGCCCCCAAGTTCTTTATCTATTTCAATAAGAGCGGTCAACTGGGTTCGCTTCCGGCGGGTTCCTTTAATACCGGGAATATTACGACGGCGGGCAGCAATTTCTTCTTTGGGTTTAACAACAGAGGCGGGCTGACCCGCCTGACGGATGGCTCCTTTAATACGAGTAATATCACGACGGCGGGCGCCAACTTCTTCGACTCTTTCAACCGGGAGGGCGAGCTGCTCTCTCTGCCGGGTGGCTCGTTCAATACCGATAAACTCGCCACGGTCGGCAACTACTTCCTCGCCTCGTTCAACCACGACGGGAAGATGGATTCGCTTCCGGCCGGCTCTTTCGACACGAGCCGCATCACGACGGTGGGATCTCATTTCTTCCATAATTTCAACTATAATGGGCGACTCACATCCCTGCCGGCAAGTTTCAAATGGCCGCCGATGGCCAGTGTCCCCAACGATTCGTCGTTCAGCCACGCGTTTAGCTCTCCGAACTATACCATCGACAGAGATGCTTCGGCCATTATCAATGGCTGCGCAACGCCATCACCGAAGCGCTGGGCATTCAGCCCCAATCAGCCGGGCTATAGCTCTTTGGCCGACGAGTGGAAAGGCTGATATTCGGCAAGCTGTAAAACATTCGGCACACTTTTCCCGCTCCCCGTTACCATTCGTGACGGGGAGCGGCGTTATGACGGGGCGGTTTACGTACTCGCTCTGTTCAATACCCCGGGCGCATGGGGCAACGCCGAGCAGAGGAGTGAGCGAAGCGAACGTTGCTTCGTCGCTGATGCTCTTCGCAATAGAGTTGTAACGAAATTAATTGTTTTCCATATTATGGTAACGAGTTGACCGCAAATCAGGTTGAATTTACGCCATAATCGTTTACGTTTGTTGTACTTGATTTTAATTTCGTTACAACTCTAATGACCGACGGTGACAGAAGATTCCGGGGCATAGCCGCTCAAATCGCTGCCCGGAAAGACGTAGGGGCGGCATTCTGCCGCCCGCTGCCGCCAGGAAATGGCGATGAGAAAGACGACGGCAGGGAGGTGGGGCTCGTGTTGGGTTTTCGCCCGCGCGGGTTTGCGTTTATGTGAGAAACGGGGACGCCGTATTTGGGTGGAGTTGTTACATACTTTTCTCGCTTTACAGGAGCCGGAGCGAGGTAACGGTCACTCCCTGCGGTCGTTCTCTCCTCCGCTCACTTCGTTCGCTTCGCTGTCCTGTTTTACATTGCGGCTAAAGCCGCGTAAAACAGGCGTAGCGGAGCCCCGGATAGCCCGGTGGGGCTGTTTCGTTGTATTGAAAGTATTCTGGTCGTTAAAATTTTAACAATTGAATCGCCTCATTTACTCTATGGACAGCCCCATGCGCCCTACATCATTCATACACTCGCCAATCCACTCAGCCAATTTCCGGATTGCTTTGTCGGCCGCGATTCCCGCAACGACAACACGACCCCGCAATCAAAAGATTACATCTGCGACGGCAACACCGCCCCTCAATCAAAATGTTACGCCTGCAACGGCACAGACACGCAAGCCCACATCAAAAATAAAATCCTCTCAACCACAAAAATAAAACGTTTTCACGCGCCAAGATTCATCAAAAAAACACTTGACGTGTATTAACCGAAATAATACACTTATAGCAACAGAGAACAACAGAATAAGAATTACTAATGGCAGCGGGCGTTAGTCAGGGCCGCGGGCGGCGGCGGACGGGAAAGTGGTGATAAGCAAAATGATAGAACTTGATCCCAAGAGTAGACTTACTATATATGAGCAGGTGGTGGACAAAGTGCGCATGCTCATATCATCGGGCGTGATAGCGCCGAACGAGAAGCTGCTGTCGGTACGCGATATGTCCAAGCAGTTGACGATCAATCCGAACACGGTGCAGAAGGCGTTCCGCGAGCTCGAACGGCAGGGCTACGTCTACACGGTTTCGGGCGTCGGTTCGTTCGCGGCGGATCCCGCGGATATACGCCCGGATGAAAAGCTCATAGCCGCGGCGAGGCTCAAGCTGGCCGACGAGGTGCGGGAGCTGCGCAGTCTGACGGGCAGCGCGGCGAAGACGAGAGCTATAGTTTTGGATGTCGTGGCGCATATCGAAAGCAGTTTTGGCGCCGCCGCAGCGGGCGCGAAGGGAGTGTGAGGTTCTATGCTTACTATTAACGGGCTTGTCAAGAAGTTCGATAAGACGACCGCTCTTGACAATATAAATATGACGGTGAAGGACGGTTCTATCTACGGGCTGGTCGGGACGAACGGAGCCGGCAAGACGACGATACTCAAGCTGCTCGCGGGCGTGCTGAAGGCCGACGCGGGTTTTGTGGGGATAGACGATAAGCCGGTCTATGATTCGCCGGAGGTGAAATCGCGCATCGCTTTTATTCCCGACGACCTTTCGTTTTTCGGCGGCTATAAAGTCCGAGAGGCGGCGCGGTATTTTTCGAGGTTTTACGCGGACTGGAACCAGACGGTTTTCGATGATATAACGGCTGAATTCGAGCTGCCGGAAGGCCGCCGGATGTCCGGCTATTCAAAGGGCATGCAGAAGCAGGCGGTGTTTGCCATTATGCTCGCGACGTCGCCCGATTACCTGATCCTCGACGAGCCGATCGACGGGCTCGACCCGATCGTGCGGCGCTCCATCTGGAAGCATATCGTGAACGCGTCCGCCGACCGCGGCATGACGACGATAGTCTCTTCGCATAATCTCCGCGAGATGGAAGGCTTTTGCGACAGCATCGGCATTATCGACAAGGGGCGGATGGCGCTGGAGCGCGACCTCGACGATATGAAAAGTGACCTGCACAAGTTACAGATTTCATTCGGCAGTATCGAGAAACGGCCCGAAAATGCCTATAACGAGCTGCACGTGCTGAACCGGCAGACAAACGGCAGCGTTGACATTCTCATTGTGAAGGAGAGCGCCGCGGCGCTGGACCGCTTTGCCAAAAAATATAATCCCGTGCTTTTCGATAATGTGCTGCTCACGCTCGAGGAGATTTTCATCTACGAGCTGGGGGAACAGCACGGCATGTATATCTATGAACTCGGGAGGTAGAACGATGAAAAATATTATGCGTGAAAATTTCCGGCGCCTGTGGCCGGTAATGCTCGTCTGGACGCTGCTCGACCTGATCGGCGGCCCGGTTTTGGCGGCGCTTTCCGGTTCGCCGCGTGAGAATATGTTCGGCACGTACACGCTGGGCAACGGCGATTCGCTGACGCTGATCATCAACATCGCGTTTACCGTGGTGACGGGAGTCGCGCTGCTGCGGTACGCGCACAGCGCAAAGGCGCTTTCCGTGGTGCATGCGCTGCCGGTACGCCGCCGGACGCAGTTTATCGCAAACAGCGTGTCGGGATTTATTATGATAACGGTTCCGCAGGTGATAACGGCGCTCTGCCTGCTGCCGTTTACGAAGCTGTCGCTCGCGCATCTGTTTACCGCGCGCCTCGACCTCGCGAAAATCGATCCGCTGTATGATAATGACGGGAATATAACGAATGCCGCCTACCACACGGATGCGGGCGATATACTGCGCTTCCTGCTGATCGCGCTGGTGACGATGTTCTTTATCTACGCGCTCACGCTGCTCGCGGGCGTTATTACGGGAAGCACGGCGGTGCACCTGCTGGTCGCCTGCTTTATCAACGTCGTCGTTCCGGCGCTGTACTATATGGTCGTCTATCTGTGCGGCGTGTTCCTCCACGGATATGCCGGCGTGTTTTCGTACGGTGAGTCCATTGGCGCTTCACCGTCCGGTTGGAGCTTC
>JAISEX010000088.1 GCA_031263875.1 Eubacteriales Family XIII. Incertae Sedis bacterium
ATGTTATTATTATGAAAAAACAGGGCCATATCGTGGTACAATATGCGTAATCTAGTAACTATCAAAAAGTATACCTTTTGATAGTTGTTTTTTCTTTTATTTGCAGTCCTTTTCAGAATCATTGCGAAGTAGCTACATTATATATGTGTGGTAGGATTAATGGCGCATGGAGCTGCCTTAAAATGACGGGGTAGTGGCGAGTATACTCGGTTGTTTCTGGATTGCCTGTTTTACGCGGCTGCGCCGCATTGTAATGTAAAACAGGACAGCGAAGCGAGGCGAAGCCGAGCGGGGGAGTGAGCGCAGCGAACGTTAGCTCCGTCGTACCTCGCACATCGAGGAGCGCAGCGGCTCCGCCGCGTGGCGCTCTACCGTGCGCGGGACATGTGCGCCATTCCGTGCCGTTTTCATAAAATCTTTCATTGTGAGTTTGATCCGCAATTTAAAAACCAAATGTCATCTGCGAATAAAGCGAAGCGATATGGTTACAAGATTTCATTGTCGTTTCTGGATTGTTTCGCTCGCTATGACGGACGGGGACGGCAGAGAGATGGGGCAAATGAGAGTTTTGCTTCTCGCGGGGTTTTGGTGGTGGGGCGAGAAACGGGGACGCCGTGGTAGGATGGGCATGTCGGGTGCTTTTCTCGCATAAGGGAGCCGGCGCGAAGAACGAGCGTGCCGCGATTTTTATTTGTCGCGGTAATGTCCCCGGCACGACAATATTTCCAAAACGCCTGCTTCGATAAACTACAGCAAACGATTTTTCTCGTCGATTTTGGAGCTGCATATGCCGGATAATTCGCCTTTCAGCTTTTCCGATTGGCCCGGCGGTTTGCCTTTTTGCCGCTCGATGTCCCGAATAAGGTTATTTATTTTCTGTATCGTTCGTTTGTCTTGTTTTTGCCAGTAAAGATAATCGTCCCACGCTTTATCATTCCAAACCTTTTTTATGCTCAGGCCTCGATAAGTTCGTGCTCATGGCAATTGCGTCCGGCTTTCATATCTTCGTAGCGTTCGAGAAGTTCACGCTCGGAAAGGACGAAATCGGATTCGACGTCGAAAGGTAATCTACGGTTTTTAACGACGTTCTTTGCGAACATTTTGAACGCCGTTGCCGTACTCAGCCCGACATCTTCACAGAAACTATCCATTTGCGCTTTTGTGGTTTCATCAAGTCTTACGCTTACGGTTGTAGTAGCCATTGTTCTCTCTCCTTTCAACTCGTAATCATTTGCATTCAATATGCTTCTATTGTAAACTCGATGGGGCTTGCTGTCAATTTATCTGCCGGTGTTTGCGGTGATGGTTTGATTTTGGCTTGCGGATCGGATTCTGAAATGACGACGATGATATAGGGGACGGCAGGGAGATGGGGCAGATGTGGGAGCTGTTTCTCGTGGGGTTTTGGCGATGGGGCGAGAAACGGGGACGCCGTGGTAGGACAGGTGTGTCGGGTGCTTTTCTCGCATAAGGGAGCCGGAGCGTAGCGAAGGCGACGCGCACGGGATAGGAGGGGTGCGGCAGCAGCCACGGCGCGGACGCGGAAGCAAGGAGCGGCCGAGAGTCAACGACCGCGAAGCGCTTCAAATCTCGTGCGCACGTCCTGAGCGCCGGGGCCGAAGCCCCGAAAAGCCCGGTGGGGCTGTCCCATTATAGTTTTTGATTTGAGTTTGTTTCCATTATTTTCTTTGACGCCGGGCCCGATTAGGTCCCGTCAGTTGGGACAGCCCCATGCGCCCGCAACGATCACTATAATCCCCTCTTACTGTTCAACCTTCACAAACATGTTTCATGTTTTATGTATAATATAATACATGAATATGTTGATAAAATTAATCTATTATAATGTCGTGAAATTTTTGCGGGGATTCATGATATTATACCCATATTTATGATATAATAGAAACAAGAATCATGGAGGTGAGCATATGATACATAAAAAATTCTATATTGTGGTTTTGGTTGCGTTGTTGCTTATAAGCAGCATTCCGTTCACGTCTTATGCGGCGAGCGGGACGGCGGCGCAGGACAATGCGTTTATCGCCGAAGCCCAAAAGCTGTATTATTATGAAAGCAATCGGTACGCGCGGTATATTGCGTATCATCACCAGTATCCGAAAAACGCCGCGTCGTCGATCGTGTGGTGGGTGAATGCCGATATCGACAAGCCCGCTTATAACGCGCCGGTCGCGGCGAAAAATCCGTCCAGTTTGACGGTTTTGGTGAATAAGCAGCACTATCTCTCCAGAAGTTTTACGCCGGCGGCGCTTGCTGCCGTGGATTCCGCTCGGCTTATGCCCGAGGCGGCGAATGCGGTCAAGACTATGAAGTCGGCGGCGGCAAAGGACGGCGCGTACATTTACGCCCGAAGCAACGGATACCGTTCGTACGCGACGCAGCGGTCGATGAACAGCAACACCGGCACGACGCAGCGCGCTCCGGATAGTTCTGTCGCGCGCGCGGGGTATTCCGAACATCAGACCGGTCTGGCGGTGGATCTGACCCGCGGCAAGGGCAATTATTCGGGCATTACGTACAGTTCAAAAGAGGGAACCTGGCTTCGCAATAATTCCTGGAAGTATGGTTTTATCGTCAGATACACGCCGGCGAACAAATCGATTACGGGGTATATCTCCGAGCCGTGGCATGTGCGGTACATCGGGAAGGCCCATGCCCGCCTGATGCACGAGCTGGGATGCGCGTCTTACGAGGAATATTGGGTGAAGTATATCGCGCATGCGCCCGCGGGCTGGGTGAAGGCGAAAACCAGTTGGTATTATTTCGCCGGCGGCACGATGCGCTTGGGTTGGCAGAAGGCACGGGACGCGTGGTATTATCTCGACACTGCTGACGGGGCGATGAAGTCCGGTTGGCAAAAAATCAATGCGAAATGGTACTATTTGGGCGCGGCTTCGGACGGCGAGATGAGGAGCGGCTGGCAGGATATAAACGGCAAGCGGTATTACCTCGGTTCCGCAGGTGACGGGGCGATGAAGTCCGGCTGGCAGAGCATCGATGGAGAGCGGTATTACTTTGGCGGCGCGAATGACGGCGCGATGAAATTCGGCTGGCAGACCATCGGCGGCGTCAGGTACTATTTCGATCCGGTGTCGGGCGCTAATATTCCGGATTTCGGCATAGTGGCGCCGTAAGGCGGGGCCGGTATAGCCCGGGCGCGGGGTCATGATTATGACGATGGGACGGAGGATTGTGGGAGCCGGAGCAGGATGTGCCATGAGCACCGGAGCGCAAGGCCTGAATTATGACGATGATGGTCGGGAGCGAAGCGAACCCCCGTCAAATTTCAAATACAACGCTCATGTGATCGCGCATCAGGGGTTTAATAAAAAGGTCGCGGCCGGAACACCACCCCATTTCGAGGGCTATGCCCGTGACGGTATCTTCCGCAAGCTGCGGGCGGTTGTTGTCGCGGCTCAGGTGGGCGAGCAGAATACACCGCGGCTTTTTATCCATGCTCATTATCTCGCAAACCGCATGTGCCGCCTGCACGTTTGAAAGATGGCCGTTATCGCTTATGATACGCTGTTTTAAAAAGGCGGGATAACGCCCGTTTTTCAGCATTTCCAGATCGTGATTCGATTCCAGCACCAGCAGATCGGCGTCCGCTACGGCCGACAAAATCTCCTCGGTCAGTACGCCCGTATCCGTCACGATGCTGACGCTCTTATCTCCGCTTTTCAGCGTGTAACCGGTCGGCTCCGCCGCGTCGTGGCTGAGGCTGAACGTACTCACTTCTATATCGCCGACTTCAAAACCCCGCCCCGGCGTGACGAGGCGCTTGCGGTCGCTCGCGATGCCGATGCGCAGGCCGTCGAACGTGCCCGCGGACGCGAATACTTCCGCACCCGCAAAACGGTTGACGAGCGGTTTCAGTCCGCTTACATGGTCGGAATGCTCATGCGTAATAAGCAGGGCCTCCACGCTCTCCTCCGGCGTCAGGCTGCGGGCGAGCCCGTGCGCGACCCGTTTCGCGCTGATCCCCGCGTCGATTATTATCGCTGTATTATCGGTCTTGACGAGATAACAGTTTCCGCTGCTCCCGCTTGCGAATGAACAAAATTTTATCATAACTTAATGTATATTCTCTCACACGCGTTTCGCAAAAGCAACTATTACCTCGGTTCCAAACATCACCCGCGGATTCGCACTGAGGGCGAAGCCGAGTTTAATCCTAAGCGAGCCAAATCCGCAATCCCCCCGATCAAGGTATCTTTTCGGGCGCATGGGGCACTCAACATGATTTTATCCGTAATCACGGGACCATTCTACGCGCGGAGTTCACAAAAAACAGCCTCGTATTTTTTGAGTGCCCCACCGGGGGATGCCTGTTTTACGCGGCTTCGTCAGAGGTACAGGAGCTTCGCCTGTTTTGCGCGGCTTCGTCAGAGGTACAGGAGCTTCAGCTCCGTTGTACCTCGAACATCGAGGAGTGCAGCGCTTTAGCGCGTGGCACTCTACCGTAGCCGCAGTGCAAAACAGGACAGCGTAGCGAGGCAACGCCGAGCGGAGGAGAGAGCGAAGCGAACGTTAGCTCCGTCGTACCTCGCACATCGAGGAGCGCAGCGGCTCTGCCGCGTGGCGCTCTACCGTAGCCGCAGTGTAAAACAGGACAGCGAAGCGAGCAACGCGAGCGGAGGAGTGAGCGCAGCGAACGTTAGCTCCGTTGTACCTCGAACATCG
>JAISEX010000002.1 GCA_031263875.1 Eubacteriales Family XIII. Incertae Sedis bacterium
TTGCCTGTTTTACGCGGCTTTAGCCGCAGTGTAAAACAGGACAGCGAAGCGAACGAAGTGAGCGGAGGAGAGAGCGAAGCGAACGTTGCCTGTTTTACGCGGCTTTAGCCGCAGTGTAAAACAGGACAGCGAAGCGAACGAAGTGAGCGGAGGAGAGAGCGCAGCGAACGTTGCTTCGCGGCTGCTGCGCACCCCTCCGATCCTTTGCGCGAACGCGCGCATCCTTCTCAGCCGTCTTCGTAAAGTCTTCCAGCGCGGTATTGATCCGCAATCCGCAGAAAACAAAAAGAGCGGCAAAGAGAGAGATGGCGGCGGGTGCGGTAGTAGGGGCGGCATTCTGCCGCCCGGACGTGATGGACGACGGCAGGGGGCGGGGGCGCATGTCGGGGTTTCGCCCGCGCGGGTTTTTTGTTGGGTGAGAAACAGGGACGCCGTAGGAGGATGGGCGTGTTGTGTGCTTTTCTCGCACAGGGGAGCCGGAGCGTAGCGACGGCGACGCGCAAGGGATCGGAGGGGTGCGGTAGCAGCCGCGAAGCGGCCGGAGCGAACGCGGAGCCCCGCAGAAGCCCGGTGGGGCTGTCTTAGTGCATTTAAAATCTTTATATTGTTAAAATATTACAATAAGACTGCCGTATTTATTTCAAGACAGCCCCATGCGCACTGGAAAAATTACCGGGCAGTAGACGCTTTCGTCTTTTTTCGCTGAAAGGTGCTGACATTTTCCGTTCCGCTCAGGCGTTCATACCAGAGCCGTTTTCCGCGCCGCAGACTGATGAGGAAATCCAGCAGCAGGAGCAGCGTCACGGCGATTATCGCGTATATCCAGATGCGCTGGTGATCCGCTGACGCCGCGGCTTCGGCCATGTCGGAGAAAAACAGGAAGACGAAGAAGACGGCGCTTCTGCCAAGATAGCGGATCGTGACGGCTAACGCGAACGGCAATTTCCCCTGCGCGCGTTTCGCCGCTTTGATCCGGACCACCATGCGCCCCACGGTTTTGCCGCGCGTCAGGAGGGAGAACGCGACGGAATAGACGCAGAGCACGATTGCATTGACGTAGGGAGAATGTGTGGCGAAGACGGCGGACAGGCCGCGCGAGATAAGCAGCATGATGAGAAGATCGATGATCAGGGCGCAAAACCGGCGCGTGTAACTGACGCGGGCGCTGCGCTGCGCGCTCTTTTCATCCATGCGCTCGCGTTTCGGCAGGGAGCGCAGGAGGCCGGAGTAGATGAAATATCCGACCAGCCCGCCGAGCGAATTGAGCATCAGATCGTCGATCGAGAATATCCGGTAGGGCCGCGGATACAGCCAGAACAGGCCGGTCAGTTGCGATATCTCGAAGAATAATGAGAGCAAAAACGAAGACAGCAGGACTTTTTTCCAGCCGGCTTTGAAATAGTAGGCCAAGTAGATGCCAAACGGCACGAGCAATATCGAATTGAAAAGCGGTTCCAGGAAAACGGGGCTTTTCAGCGTCGGGAGCCACGTGCTTGGCTGGTTAAACACAAACGGGGCCTTTTCGATAAAATCGGGGATAAAGTGGAACGGCACCAGGTCGGAGGTGGGACCGGTCAACGCCGCCACAACGTCCGGATCGGGCAGGGGCAGTATAACGAGGAAATAGGCGCATTGCAGATAAAAGGCGAATGAGAACAGGATCACGGTTCGCAGCACGGAAACCGCGCCGTATTTCCGGTAATTGTAGATGATATACGGCAGCACCGCCAAAAGAGCGATCAGTGGGAATGTCCACAGTGCCGTTGATAGGGGGATATAATAGGTACTCATGATTTAGTCTTTCGCGGCGAGCGTTCCGGGACGTTGCCTTTAGCGCCGGAATACACGCTCGCCGTTTTCATGTTCCATGTTAGAACTCCAATTCCTTCTTGCGGAACGCCACTACGGACGCCACCAGCGCCAGCGCCAGGTAGAGAAGATACTCGACCAGTGGGCCGCCCATCGCCGTGCCGTCAAGCATGCCGCCGAGGATCTTGCCGAGAACGCTGGATACCAGATGGTCAGAAAGATGCGGCGCCAGATCGCTGAGCGGTTTTATACTCAAGACCAGCACCAGCAACTGGCCGACGACGTTCAGCGTCAGCAGCAAATAGGCCACCATGCCGAAGGTCGGCCGCTGCAAACCGTAGACCACGATGGCGGAGAGGGCGGCAAATACCAGTGTCGTCAGGAAAATTTTCAGAGCCCACGCGTAGACGACGCCGATGGTCGCTGCGGAGGGCGGATGTCCCAGAACCGTATAAACGCCGGACATAAACAGGGGCGTCAGGCCGAAGATGATCCCGCTGAACAGTCCCATCAAAATGAATTTTGAAAACACGATTTTCGCTTTGCCGATGCCAAACCCGATCAGCATGGTCAGGTTTTTCGAGTTCAGATCGTCGGTGTACAGCGTCGCGAACAGGAAGCCCCCGATAACGGCCGGCAAGAGGAAAAAGAGGCTTTCCGCGTCCGACAGCACCTTATCGGTTTCCATCGAGCCCAATCTGACGAGGGCAAGAAGGATATATCCCACGGCGACGATGCCGATAAAAATGTACAAACTTTTTTTGTGAAGAACGCGATAAATTTCTCCGCGCAGATAGTTACTCATTGCCGCCACCTACCAATCCCATAAAATATTCCTCCAGCGTAGTTTCCTGCGGGGCGACCCGGTAGACTTCCAGTCCCGCCGCGACGAGTTCCCGCGTAATAACGTTCGATTGGCCGATGCCGGACCGCAGCGTCAGCCGGTTACCGGCCACCTCCGTATCCGTGATCCCCAACCGCGACGCCAAGACGGAATATGCCCGGGCCCCGTCGTCCACGTCGACGATCAGCGATTTTCGCGTATGCTCGTGCAGATCGGCGTGCGTAATTTCGCGTAAAAGCCTGCCATGGTCGATAAATCCGAAAGTGGTCGCGACCAAATCAAGTTCGCTTAAAATATGCGAAGAAATGATAAAAGTCGTGCCGTATTCACGGGCGGTCGTCCGAACCACCTCGCGTATATCCGCGATGCCCTGCGGGTCGAGGCCGTTGATAGGCTCGTCCAGCACCACGATGGGCGGGGAATTAAGGAGCGCCCCGGCAATGCCCAAACGCTGCTTCATGCCCGTCGAAAAAGCCTTGAAGGGCTTCTTTATACCATACAATCCGACGATTTTCAGCACCCGCTCGACCTCGCCTTTCGAGTGGACGCCCCTGACGCGGCAAAGATATTCAAGACTTTGCGCCGGATTCAAATACGGGAAAAAGGACGGATTGATCATAAAACCGATCCGCCGGCGGGCCGCGCTGAGGCTGTCATTCCTGCCGCCCATTTTAATTTCCCCGGAGGCGAACTTCGCGAGGCCCATCACGCACTTGAAAAAAGTCGTTTTGCCCGCGCCGTTGCGCCCCACCAAACCGTAAATATCACCTTGCTGCAAGGTGAGTGAAACATTATTCAATGCAGTAAAATCGCCGTACTTTTTCGTCAGTCCGCGAGTCTGCAAAAGTATGTGAGTCATAGAGATCTCCTTTTCCAATCCTTTCTCGTTGCATATTGTGTTAATTGAATAATACAATAATACAATGATACCGCCTCGCGGCGCTTCTGTCAAGAGGGGCGTGTTTGAAGCGGACATCAAGAGGCGGATCGCTGTGTGGAAATGCGGTTTTAAAACCTGTGGGCGCATGGGGCTGTCTTGAAATATAAGGAGGCAAACTTGTCGTTAAAATTTTAATAATAAAGAAAT
>JAISEX010000138.1 GCA_031263875.1 Eubacteriales Family XIII. Incertae Sedis bacterium
AGAGCCCGGTGGGGCACTCAAAAATAGAAGCCGTTTTTTGTGAATGCTCGCGCTCGGGATTGCCCATTATCTGGATTGCTTCGTCGCTTCGCTCCTCGCAATGACACTTGGGTCCACGATTCAGTAACCAAACCGTTTTGAGTGCCCCATGCGCCCACGGAAAAAGTCTGGAACGGAAAATGTCGTACTCGCCAATTCCTTATTCCCGCGCGGGGCATTGTTTTCATGGGAATATCATGTATAATACTTTACAAGCAAAGACGCACGCCATTTGGAGTTTTCAGCGGGAGGGACGGACAGCATGGACAGGCCGGAAGCGGAATATTATATCGGAAAAGATCACGAGGCGGAAATACGGCAGGCGGCCGAAACGCTTGCGGGCGTTATCCGCAAAACGCCGCTGGTGCGGAGCGATTTTTACAGCGACGAGTACGGTTGCGCGGTGTATATCAAGCCGGAACATCTGCAGCGCACGGGGTCGTTTAAGCTGCGCGGGGCGTATAACAAGATCGCGCGCCTGTCCGCGGAGGAGATTTCCAAAGGCGTAATAGCCGCGTCCGCGGGGAACCACGCGCAGGGCGTCGCTTTTTCGGCACGCGCGAAAAACGTGCCGGCCACCATCGTAATGCCGACTATCACGCCGCTGATCAAGGTCGACGCGACGAAGGCGTACGGCGCGGATGTGATCCTGCACGGCGACGATTACGACGAGAGCTATGCCAAGGCCGTCGCGCTCGCGAACGAGAACGAACTGACCTTTATCCACCCGTTCGACGATTACCACGTAGTCTGCGGTCAGGGAACCATCGGGCTCGAAATACTTGAGGAACTGCCGGAGGCCGACGAGATCCTCGTGCCGGTCGGCGGGGGTGGGCTTATCTCCGGCATCGCGCTGATCGCAAAGACGCTGAAACCTTCCGTAAAGGTGGTCGGCGTCGTGCCGAAGGGCGCGCTCTCGATGAAGATCTCGCTCGACGAGGGGCGCATCAACCGGCTCGCGCAGGTGAAAACCGTTGCGGAGGGCGTCGCCGTGCGGCAACCCGGGGAATTGACCTTCCTTATCGCGCAGAAATACCTCGACGGCATCGTGACCGTCAGCGAGAAGGACATTATGGAGAACGTCCTGCTCACGATGGAAAAGCATAAATTTGTCGTGGAGACCGCCGGCGTGCTTCCGCTTGCCGCGCTGCGAAAACGCGCAAAGCACGGGAAGAACGTCGTCTGCGTGACGAGCGGCGGCAATATCGACACCGTGACCATCAGCTCCATTATCAATCAGGGCATGATCAGCCGCGGGCGCATCATGTGTTTCTCCGTGGAACTTCCCGACCGGCCCGGCCAGCTCGTGGAGGTCGCGACCCTGCTGTCCAGCCTCGGCGCGAACGTTATCGGGCTCGAGCACAACCAATTCAAGGCGCTCGACCGCTATTCGGACAAAGTCGCCCTCGAAGTTACGGCCGAAACGAACGGGCACGATCATATCAAACGCGTCCTCGACGCGCTCGACGACGCGGGGTTCGCGATTACGAGGATCTACTGATCTCTCTCTACTCCCACTCGTGCTTGCCGGGGCGTGTCATCAGGCCGTTCAGCGCCTCGCGCGGGTCGAGTTCGCCGCAGACCACCCGGTAGATCGCCTCCGTGATCGGGACGTCGACGCCGTGCTTTTGCGCGAGTTTATAGGCGGCTTCCGCCGTCGTGATCCCCTCGACGACCATGCCGATCCGCTCCTTGGCTTCCTCCGGCGGAACACCCTCGCCGATAAGGATACCGCAGCGGCGGTTGCGGCTGTGCATGCTCGTGCAGGTGACGATTAGGTCGCCGACACCCGCAAGACCCGCGAAGGTTTCGCGCTTGGCGCCGAGCGCCACGCCGAGGCGCGTCATCTCCGCGAGGCCGCGCGTCATCAGCGCCGCCTTCGTGTTATCGCCAAAGCCCATGCCGTCCGCAATGCCCGCTCCGAGCGCGATGATATTCTTCAGCGAGCCGCCGAGCTCCAGCCCACGGACGTCCGAATTCGTATAGATGCGGAACACATCCGCCATAAAGACCCGCTGGATAAATTCTTCGGCCGCCCTATCGAGCGACGCCACCGCAACGGTCGTTGGCTGGTTCAGTCCCACTTCTTCCGCGTGTGACGGGCCGGAAAGCGCCGCAAAAATATGGCCGGGCGCGCACTCCGCCGCGATTTCGGAGATGGTTTTCAGGCTGCCGAGCTCGATGCCCTTCGCGACGTTCAGCACGATGGCGCCGTCCTTCACCTGCGGCTGCGCGGACAAAAACGCCGCGCGGAAGTGCTGCGCGGGAACCGCAAACAGGACGATATCCGCGCCTTCGGCCGCCGCAAGCGGCGTATCCGCTATCGTAACGCCGGGCAAAAGCGCGATGCCGGGCAGATATTTTTTATTCTCACGGTCCCGCTTCAGATCCGCGATCAGCCCCGCGTCGAGATCCCAGATCGCGGGCGCGTAGCCGTTCGCCGCAAGCCGGTTCGCGAGCGCCGTTCCCCAGCTCCCCGCGCCTATTATGCCAATTTTTACATTATCCCCATTCACCTGTGACGCCACGTCGTCCTCCTTTTATCTTTTTTGTTACACATAAAATGTGAGTTCTCGGTTTAGTGCGGAAAGGAATTGCGGTTGGGAAATGTTTCCTCATGGCCGTATATTCTCGCCTGCGCTCTTTCCGCTCCCTCTATTTTACCCTATCATGGGGTGAAATAATTGCGTCGACTCCACTAGCAGATGAAAAATTTTCGCCCCCAAAAGTTGCCTGCAATTAGGTTTAGCTTGGGCGCATGGGGCACTCAAAATAATTTTCTCAGTAATCGCGGGCAGTTCTCCGCGCGAGCATGTACGAAAAACAGCTTCTATTTTTGAGCGCCCCACCGGGCTATTCGGGGCTCCGCGTTCGCTTCGGCCGCTTCGCGGCTGCTTGCGCACCCCTCCTATCCCTTGCGCGAAAACCACGAGAAAAGTGCTCGTCACGCTCACCCTTCCTCCGGCGTCCCCGTTTATCACACAAGCGACAACCAGCGCGGGCGGCAAAACATTATGCGATCATCTTCCCCGTGCCGTCTACGACCTCTCCCGCGTCCCAAACGACAGTTTCGATTCCTCGCCCCTTATGATGCGGCCGATATTCGAGCGGTGTTTGACCAGCACGAGCGCAGCCACGACCGCCATCCACGCCGGATACCAGCTCCCGAACAGAAGGCCGAGCGGGACGGCGGCCAGCGCCGCAAGGCACACGCCGAGCGATACCATGCGCGTCAGGGCGACGATAATTATCACGATGGCGATCAGCAGCAGCGCGAGCAGCGGCTGCACCGCGAGCAAAACGCCGAAGGTCGTCGCGACGCCCTTTCCGCCGCGAAAGCCGAAGACCGCCGGCCACAGATGGCCGAGGATCACACAGATGCCGCAGACCATGCCGGCCGCGAGCGAAAGAAGCTGCGCCGCAAGAAGCGCGACGATCACGCCTTTCAGCACGTCGACGGCAAAGACGATGGCGCCGGATTTTTTGCCGAGCGTTCTGAGCGCGTTCGTCGTCCCGGCGTTTCCGCTCCCCTCCGCGCGCACGTCGACGCCCCGCATCCTGCCGAGAATGATGGCCGGATTGATGTTACCGGCAAAATACGAGGCTGCCGCTATCGGGATAAGCCACGGCCACGGAATCGGCAGCGACGTGAGTTGTTCAATAAATGCCTGCATCTCGCCTTCAGTCCCTCTTGTCCGCCTTCTCGCGGAACACGAATTTCACGGACGTCCCGCCAAAACCGTAGGCGTCCCGCAGCCTGTTTTCGAGATACCGCGAATAGGAAAAATGCAGGAGCTTGCGGCTGTTTATCTGGAACGAGAACAGCGGCGGCCGTATGCCGACCTGAGCGGCGTAATAAATTTTCAGCCGCTTGCCCTTGTCCGACGGCGGCGCGTGCATCATCACCGCGTCCTGCACCAAACTGTTCAGCTCGCCCGTCGGTATGCGCATGGAGCGGTTTTCCGCGGCCGACCGCACCGCGTCCATCACCTTCGCGAGCCGCTGCCCCTTTACCACGGAGATAAAGAGTATCGGCGCGTAACTCATAAACGGAAGCTCGCGCTCGATTTTCTTCTCGAATTCTTCGAGCGTCCCCGTTTCCTTCTGTATCAGATCCCACTTGTTCACCGCGATAACGACGCCCTTGCCGGCCTCGTGCGCGATCCCCGCGATGCGTTTATCCTGCTCGGTCACGCCGTCCTGCGCGTCGATCATCAGCACGCACACATCGCTGCGTTCCACCGCCCCGATCGCCCGCACCGTGCTGTAATACTCGATGGATTCCTTCACCTTCGCCTTGCGGCGTATTCCCGCCGTGTCGATCAGCACCCATTTTTCGCCGTCCACCTCGAACGGTGTATCGATGGAATCCCGCGTCGTGCCCGCGATGTCGGACACGATCACGCGGTTCTCGCCGAGGATGGCGTTGACGAACGAGCTCTTGCCGACGTTCGGTTTCCCGATAACGGCGATTTTTACGGCATCGTCGTCATTCTCCGGCTCCGCGTCCGGCAATCCCGCAACGATTTCGTCGAGGACGTCGCCGAGATTCGTCATATTCGCCGCGGAGAGCGGTATCGGGTCGCCGAGCCCGAGCTCATAGAAGTCGTAGAGATTATCGGGCGTCCCGTGCGTACCGATATTGTCGGCCTTGTTCGCGAGTAATATCACCGGGGTGCGCGTGCGTTTCAGCATCAGCGCCACCTCGCGGTCGGCGGGGGTCAGCCCTTCTTTAACATCGGCCATAAAGACGATAACGTCCGCCATCTCCATCGCGATTTCCGCCTGTTCGCGCATCTGCGCCATAATGACGTCTTCCGTGTCCGGATCGATACCGCCCGTGTCGATCAGCGCAAACCGCTTGCCGCTCCAATCCGCCTCCGCGTAGATCCTGTCGCGGGTCACGCCCGGCGTATCCTCTATAATCGAAAGCCTGTCGCCCACCACGCGGTTAAAAAAAGTGGACTTGCCCACGTTGGGGCGGCCGACGACCGCTACTATCGGCAGACTCATACTCCCGCTCCTTCCGCAAAAATGCTCTCGGCAAATGTTTTCGCGTCGAACAGGTCGAGATCCTGCATACGCTCACCCACCCCGAGCAGCTTGATCGGCAAATCGAACTCGTCGGACACCGTAATGGCGATGCCGCCCTTGGCGGTGCCGTCCAGCTTCGTGAGGACGATGCCCGTGATATCCGCCACCGAGCCGAATTCCTTCGCCTGGCTCACCGCGTTCTTCCCCGTCGTCGCGTCGAGGACGAGCAGCGTTTCGCGCGCCGCTTCGGGATATTCGCGCTCGATTATCTTGTTCATCTTTTCGAGCTCATTCATCAGATTTTTCTTGTTCTGAAGCCTGCCCGCCGTGTCGCAGATAAGCACGTCGGTGCCCCGCGCCTTTGACGCCGCGATAGCGTCGTAGATAACGGCGGACGGGTCGGCGCCCTCCGCGTGCCGCACGATATCCGCGCCCGCGCGGTCCGCCCAGACCTCCAACTGATCCGCCGCCGCCGCGCGGAACGTATCCGCCGCCGCGAGCAGCACCCTCTTCCCGCCGCGTATATAGAGCGAAGCGAGCTTTGCGATCGTCGTCGTCTTGCCGCCGCCGTTCACACCGATCATCAGGATTATCAGCGGGTAACTCTCCGCGAGCCGGTTCCGCTCACCCTTATCGACGAGGCCCTCGACGATTTCCGCGATGCGCTTCTCCACGTCGCCTCGATCCGCAAGCCGCTCCCTGCGCACAGCCTCACGCAGCGCCTCGGAAATATGCAGCGACGTTTCCATACCGATATCCGACGTGATCAATATCTCCTCAAGTTCCTCGAGAAATTCGTCGTCGATCTGCGGCCGCAACATGATCGCGTCGCCGATCCGCTGCGACAACCGCCCGAAAAAACCCTTTTTCTTTGTCTGTTCCATACGTTCTCTATCCTTATCTGATAATCAATTATTTTGGGCGCATGGGGCTTCGCCCCACCGGGCTATACGCTGCAATACCGCTTATGCCATCGTCTGTCATTCCGGGCCCCGCCCCGGAATTCCATCGGCCGGGGTATTTGCGCGAGCGTAGTCCGCGGTATTTCCGCTGCTATCCCTTGCGCGGGACATACGCGACCTTCCGTGCCGTCTCCGCACCCTCTGTCATTTCAGTTGTAAGCCGCTCCCTGAGTATCCTCGTGT
>JAISEX010000175.1 GCA_031263875.1 Eubacteriales Family XIII. Incertae Sedis bacterium
CGGCGTCCCCGTTTCTCACACGCGCACCAAAAACAAACGAGAAACAAAGCATTACGCAAGCATCCTTCCTCTGCCGTCCCCGCCTCGCTCCCCTGTGCGGGCAAAGCCTACAACACCCCCGTCCTTCTTATGGCGTCCCCGTTCACCGCATAAACACCAAAAACAAACGAGAAGCAAAACATTACGCAAGCCACCTCCCCGTGCCGTCCCCGCCTCGCTCCCCCGTGCGAGAAAAGCCTACATCTCGTCCATCTTCCTCCGGCGTCCCCGTTTCTCACACGCGCACCAAAAACAAAACGAGAAACAAAACATTACGCAGGCCCCCTTCCCCTGCCATCCCCCGGCCTCACTTTCTCCCCGCCAATAACAACACCGCCCGTTACGCATCGGCGAAAAAAGGCGGTGTTAAGCATTATGTGCCGGCCGGTCAAAACCTCATTCGGCGGCGGTAAATATTTTATCGAACGCCTCTCCGGGCATTTTCACAACATACCACCATCCAAAAGCAAGAGATTCGTATCCGACATAGCCGCTCCCAAACAATCTCAATCCGATAACGGTATTGTCGTTCATATAAAAATATACGTGCCTCGATTCGTCGAAAAAGTCGTTGTCAATAGTAGTGCTTATCTCCTCAAAATCACTGGAGTATAACTCGTCGATAAACGCGTTGATCTCATTGTCCGAAACGCCGGTCAAATCATTGAGAATATTTCTTCCCCAATTCCAATCGTCATGCTGCTGGAATTTGATCTGCGTCCAGTTACCGCGGAGCTTTAAGCGGTCACCAAACAGATCAGCTCCGGTCATGAGATGGATGCCGTTCAGATTTTCATAGAACTCCACCCGCTCAAAATAGTTACCGTCATCATCGGTAGAACTTTCCTTCATGCACAGGCGAAATTCCGGGTCGTAACCCCGTACGGTATAGACGTCGCCGGATACTGTCCCCGCAAATTCCTCAGCGTAATCTTCCGGCTTTGATCCCTCGTAGTCGTAGAGATACCCCTTTGCGAAACCGATCCATTCGCCGACGAGGTCTTCGACCGCAAGCGTTTTATCAACCATATTAAAGTTCAATGCGTGCCCATAAATTCGCCCCTGATAAATAAACGACCCTAACCTCAGTCCGTGTGCGTCATCCGTGTTTTCCGGTAATTCGATCGCCGGAATAAAAACGCCCTTACCCGCGGGATCCGCCGGCGTTTCGCTCCGGAACCAGTCCGCTTGATAACCGACGGCCGCCGTTATCGCAATGGCCATGCACGCCGCCACGGGCGCAAGCCATTTCATGGTCTTTCTCAGGGAACGCGCTTTTTTCGTTTGAGCATCGTTTGCGTTCGCGCGCTCAAAGATCCGCTCCAGCATACGCTCCTGCGCAGGTTCGCTTGGCTCGATACGCGCCAGCGACTGCGCGATCATGTTATTATTCATCAAAATCACCCAACCTTTCACGGAGGATATTTCGTGCCTCATGCAGATAATTACGGATGGTGGATTGCGGCTTGTGCAGCATTTCCGCGATCTGAACGCCGGTGTACCCCTCGAAATAATAGAGATAGACGACCGATTTATACTTGTCGGGCAGGCCCGTCACCGCATCGATCACACCGTCTGTTTCAAAGGTTTCTTCCGTTTTCAGCGTTTCGGAATAGCTCGCCACATCTTCGCGCCGCCGCCACCAATGCTTCAGGGAATCCTTGCAGACGTTGATCGCCGTCCGGATAAGCCACGCTTTCTCATGCTCCCCGCTCTCAAATGCCGGAGCGGACCGCATCATCTTCACGAATGTGTCCGCCGTGGCATCCTCGGTATCGGCAGCATTTTTCAGGTAAGTGAAGCATACCCGGTAGACGGTTTTGACGTGGCGCTGGTAGATTTCCGCAATCTCATTGTTCGTACGCAGGCAAGATTTTTCCATCGCTTGTCTTCCTTCACTCTACATACGATCGAGAAGCCCAAAGTGTCGGATAAAATTGAGAATAAATTTAAATTCCTCTTAATTATAACGCGTGAAGGAACGTTTTAGGGGCGCATGGGGCGCTCAACATGATTTTGCCAGTAACCCGCGGGACAGTCTTATACGCGCGCATGTATAAAAAACATAGTTTCTTATTTTTGAGTGCCCCACCGGGCTCTGCGGGGCTGCGGCCCCGGCGCTTAGAGCGAATGCGTGGGTTGCGATTCATTGAATTGACATATATTGGATTATGCCATAGCTGCATTTCGCGCCGTGGCTGCTGCCGCACCCCTCCGATCCCTTGCGCGGGACATATGCGACACTCCGAGCCGTCCCAACAACGTCTTTCATTACAACCATAGCCGCGATTGTGCGGGCAAAGTTACACCACATGTTTGCCATTCCTCCGGCGTTCCCGTTTCTCTCTCGCGCACCAAAAACAAAACGAGAACCGAAACATTACGCAAGCCACCTCCCCGTGCCGTCCCCGCCTCGCTCCCCGGTGCGGGCAAAGTCCACACCACATCCGTCCTCCCTCCGGCGAATAACCCCATCGCGCAAAACCAAAAACAAACGAGAAACAAAGCATTACGCAAGCCCCCACCTCCCTGCCGTCCCCGGCCTCGTATGAGATATTCTCCCTCACCTCAAAATATTTTCAGAATCTCAATGCATCCGCGTCAGCGACAAAGCAACGTTTGCTTCGCGCACCCCTTCGCTCGCATTGACAACACCACCCCTTCGCGTAGTTCGGGCAAACCTGTTTTCTCACCGCATTTGACAAATAACTAATCAAGATATACAGTATATCTAGTTTAATCGGAAAGGCGGTACGAAAAAATGGCGTATTCAACTTCTTTTACGCAGGGAATCACTCTGCTCCTGGTCATTCATGCCCTGCGCGCGGCAAACGGGGACAAGGCGGTTCCCACCAAAGCGCTTGCCGGATACGCGGGGATCCCGTTTGCGTCCGCGGTAAAGACGCTGAAGGGCCTCAGTTCGGCGGGCATTACCGTTACGAAGGAGGGGGCGGGCGGCGGCAGTATGCTGGCAAAACCGATCTCGCGGATCACGCTGCTCGATGTCTTTACGGCGGTGGAACAGGACACCTCACTTTTCAAAATGCACACGGGAATCAACTGCGACCACGACATCGTCGACGATTTGAAGGAGCGGCTGGAGGTCTGTATCGGCAAGGCCGCCGGCGCGATGAAGGATTCGCTGCGGCGCGTCACCTTGGCGGACATATGGACGGGGAAACACCGCGCATTGCAGAGGAGGGACACCCGATGAGCATGGTCATTGCGATAAACGGCAGCCCGCGTAAAAACGCGAATACGGCCACGCTTCTGCAAAAAGCGCTGGATGGCGCGGCTTCCGCGGGCGCGGAAACGGAGCTGATCCATCTAATCGACCTGGACTACACGGGCTGCGTCAGTTGTTTCGCCTGTAAACGCAACGGGACGAAATTTACCGGCTCATGCGCGGTGCGGGACGGCCTGACGCCGGTGCTGGAAAAAGCGATGGCGAGCGACGCGATAATTCTCGGCTCTCCCATCTACCTCGGCGACGTCACGGCGTTAATGCGGGCGTTTATCGAGCGGTTTGGGTTTATGAACGTTTCGTATAATAACAAACGGCATCACAGCTTTACGGGCAGGATCAACGCGGCGTTTTTCTACACGATGAATGTGCCGAAACCGGCCTCGCTGCTGTTCAGTTACGTCTACCGGTTTAACGCCGGCGTGTTGAAAAAGCTGAACGGGACGGTGAAGCAACTCGTCTGCGCGGACACATGGCAGTTCGATGATTACAGCAAATACGAGGCGTCCAATTTTGACGTTGGGAAGAAGAAACGAACGAGAGAAACGGCATTCCCGCGGGACTGCGAAAAAGCCTATAACATCGGCCGGACGCTTTCCGGCGGCCGTGATACCGGCGGCGGGCGGCGGGAGACGGCACGGGAATGATGCGTGCGCTCGTTTCGGTTCTCGTTTCTTTTGGCGCGTATGGGGGAAGCGTGGACGCCTCAGGAATGAGGGGGCGCGTAATGAACTTCGCCCGCACGTGTTCGCGCAAGGGATAGCAGCGAAAATTCCGTAGGCCGCTCGCTGAAACACTTTCCCGCTTATTTGCAATACATTTGTTCAAAACAAGCGGCCGAGGAATTGCAGCGAATAGCCCGGTGGGGCAGCCCTGTCATTACTTTCGATTTGTGTAAATATCCATTATTTGACATTAAGTAAGACCCGATCTAGTCCGTTGGGCTTGCCCCATGCGCCCGGAAAAATAAGAGGCAACGTTATGCGCTAAGGTAAATATGAGGGGCGATTTTGCGATTGTCTGTGTCTATCTGTGAAGAGAACGGGCCGACGCGTGAATTGGCTGCGTGCGCGTGGGTACCTCTGAAAAACTCTGTTGTGCGGATTTGTCGTGAAGTTTGCCGCGATTCATGGGCAAAAAACGCAGGAATACTGGTGGTATTTTGAGGCTTTTTGCCGAAGAAGCGCGGTAAAATACGCGGCAAAGACGTGCGACAGGGGTTTTCAGAAGTGCCCGTATGGTATAATCGTATTGGAAGAACAACGAAAAAGGAGGTTTCCCGTATGATATATTCGGCAGAAATTGAACAGATGTCGTGCGTCGCGAAGGGGGCGGATCATGGGCCCGCGCCGATTCCCGAGGAGGGGCGCTGG
>JAISEX010000253.1 GCA_031263875.1 Eubacteriales Family XIII. Incertae Sedis bacterium
GGAAGAGGAACCGGCGGAAACTCCCGCTGAGGAACCGGCGGAACCGTCCGAGGAAGCGTCCGATGAAAATCAGGACGACGAGATGCCCGGAGAATCCGCGGAGGAAGAACCTACGGAAGATGAGGAAGCGCTCCCCGCGGAGGACACGCTTAATCTGAACGCCCTGAATGCGGGCAACCCCGGCTACGGCTATGAGGTGACCGAGCAGGGGCCTGATACGGCGCTGATCTTTAACACGGCCGCACATGGCAATGAGTACACCATTACGCAAGATAATGATGCGCACGGTTTTCAGCAGATCGTCGTGAAGGAGGGCGTAACGGCGACGATTACCATTGACGGAATAAGCCTGACAAGCGGTATCAAAGGCGTTCCGCTGTTTTCCCTGCAGGGGACTGCGAACGTGACGCTGATTCTGAATGGCAACAATACCTTGGTGCAGACAGCGACGGAAAGCGGTAACAATGCGGCTCTCAATGTGCCGGAGAACGCGGCCATCATTATAAAAGGTGACGGCAATCTGACCGCGCAGGGCGGTTTTCACAGCGCGGGTATCGGCGGCGGCAACGGCGGCGTCGCTGGAAATATCACCATCAATGGCACCGCGGACGTCACTGCAACCGGTGGCGCCGGGAGTGCGGGCATCGGCGCAGGCAATGCTGCAACAGGAGCAAGCGGTACCATCACCATCAGCGGAAACGCGCAGGTCAATGCCACCGGCGGCAATCATGGCGCGGGTATCGGTGGCGGCTATAACAGCACCGGCTACACAGGCGATGCTGGCATTATTAACATTACCGGTAACGCCAGCGTCACCGCTACCGGCGGCACCGGCGGTAGCGACGGTAATGATTACGGCGGCGCAGGCATTGGCGCTGGCTCTGGCTACAATAACGACGGTAAAGGCGCTATCCTGACCATCGACAGTAGCGCTCGGGTAAGGGCGTATTCCAGCAATATAAGCGACGGCACCAGTACAAACCCCATCAAGGCCGCTCGTCCGGCGATCCATGCCTCGTCTTACGAGGGAACGGCGTATCTCGTTAACGCGAAGCCGGATGCCGTTTCTGTTTCCGCAAGTGAGAGGACGCTGAAGGTTTCCGGTAACAGCGGAGCGCCGCAGGAGCTGACGCTTCCCGCGAATTACGCAAACTTTGCGTATACCACGGGCGGTTCACAGCACATCGCCAGGATCGTGGCCTTTACCGGCAGCAAGCCCACCGGCCTGGTGGTTCTCGCTGACGGAAGCGATTCGGCGCAGATTGTCTCGACGAATACCGCGGCAGAGGTAATAAAGGGAAAAGCGGTGAAGATCGATCAGGTCATCGACCTCAGTGACGGTACAACATGGGGCGGCCCCGGCTTTGTGGTTAACACCAACGCTCCGCGCATATTGACATTTAAGGAGAACCGTGAATATTACGTGTATCAGTCAGGTGAGTCGCTTATTCGCAATATCGTGGTGAATGACAACGTGACCGCGACTATTACGATCGACGGGATCAATATGACCTGTTCGGAGCGAGGCGTTCCGACATTTGCTTTGACCGGCAGCGCAAATGTGACGCTGATCCTCGAAAACAGTAACACGTTAACGCAGACGGCGACGATCGATGGCAATAACGCTGCGCTCAATGTGCCTTCGGGGACGAGTATCACTGTTCAGGGGAACGGCAGTCTGAACGTGAATGGTGGTTATTACAGCGCGGGAATCGGCGGCGGTAGCGCGGGTGCCGGCGGCAACCCTATTCAGGGCACGGCCGGTAAGATCACCATCAACGGCGGAATCGTTACCGCGACGGGCGGCGCTTTCGGCGCGGGAATCGGCAGCGGGTATAGCGGCAATGGCGGCACAACCATTATCAGCAGCGGAACTGTCACCGCAACGGGTGGCATCCGGGGCGCGGGAATCGGCGGCGGTTCTCCTGGTACCAATAACAAAGACGCCGGAGCCGGTGGGAATATTACCATCAGTGGCGGAACCGTTACCGCAACGGGCGGCAGAGCCTTGACGGGCGATAATTTCGCGGGCGCGGGAATCGGCAGCAGCGGAGCGCAGGCCAACGGCGGCACGATTGCTATTACCGGAAACGCCGACGTTACGGCAACGGGCGGCATGAACGCGAGCAAAAACGCTTCCGGTGCGGGAATCGGCAGTGGATACGTTACCGGCAGCAACGGCACCTGCGATCTTAAGATCGACGCTTCGGCTAAGGTCAAGGCGTACGCGTATGGTTCCCAATCCGGAGCGATCCAGAGCGTAAACAATGGCACGGGCAATTTCGTCAACGCGTATTTCAGCGACATGACTGGCTTTCCCGATCCTGCAACCGCCACGCGGCTGGATGTCTACGCAAAAGGCAGCGCTGTCAAAACGAATGAGCTGGTTTTACCCGCGGGCTATTACGCCTTTGCGTACACCACGGGCAATACCCAAACGCAAAACGATCATATTTTGGCGTACGACAAGAGTAACGGCAATATACTGGGCAGCGTTCTTCGCAATGACAACAATTCGCAGAAGATCGGGTCGGGGAAAAGCAATACAAAGCTGGCGGTAAAGCTGGGTTCATCGCCGGGTATACCTTCACTGTCGGTAGTGACAGTAGAGGCAGTGACGCAGACTTCAGCGACATTTGTTAGCAGAGGCCATTACTTACGGGATCCCGCCATTTTCCAAAGCGGCAAGTTCCAATATTCCACGAGTTCTAACATGAGTAACCCAACTCCAGAAAACGTGGCATGGGGAATGAGTAAGTTTGATCCAGATCCCGTTAGCGTTCCTGTAGCCGAGTTGGAACCCAACACGCGCTACTACCTGCGTACTCAGCTTACTACTTCTTTGGACACTTACTCCAGCGAGGTCGTTTCCTTCGCCACGCTGCCGCTGATCACCTCGGCAAGCGCGAAACCGAGCGCGGACGGTAAAAAGACGCTTATCGGCGCGGAGTTTTACGAAAGCAAGCTGAACAACGCGAACATTACAGACGTTACGATTTACTGGAGCACGGGAGCCATCGACGCGAGCGATCTTGGCAACGTAACGGCAAGCGCAGCGCTGAACTCGCAAAAACTGGACAGCGCAACGTTTAGCAATACCGGCTTCAGCAATTACGCGATTCCGACGGGCGCGAGGAACAACATCCTTATCGTCGTGACCAACGATGACGGCCGCACGGCGAGTTATTCACCGGCAACCACGCTGACCGTTTCCGGCGAAGTGACGGGCGATTACGCGGATCCGACGAAGAAATTCGCGTTTACGGTGAAGTTTATGGACGGGAACGGGAACGCTTTGGCGGCAAACACCGCGTTCAGTTACACCGGCAGCGCCATTTCGGGCGTAACGGCTCCGGCGGGCGGGATTCTGAAAACGAACGCAAACGGCGAAGTTTCCTTTGAGCTCGGCCACGGACAGAGCGTCACCATTGCGGGCGTTGCGTCGGACGATACGGTACAGATTACGCAGAAAGAAGCGCCGGTATATGAGGTTTCGTTTACGGACAGCGAAAAAGGAACGTCTGAAACGGGCTATGATACCGGCGTGCGGGACATGAAGCCCCGCCCCCGCAGCTTTTCCTTCACTAATGAACGGGATAATAATGTGGCGGTGAGCGGGATCGACGCGGGAAACATCGGCGCGGTGCTTTTACTCCCGATACTGGCGTCGCTCGCCCTGTGCGGGTTTTGGATAGTGCGGCGGGCATACTGCGGCCGAAGCGGAGGTGACCGGAGATGATTATGACGGAATTGACAAACGAAAAGAGAATGAACGACATAACGATGGAATGCCCCCGCGACGGAACGAAACGCGGCTCCGCGCGTCCGCCCTCACTCTGGCGTGATCTGCTGTCACTGCTGATAAAGATCGCGGTGATATGCGCCGCGGCCCTGCTGGTCTTCACCTTTATCTACGGCTTGCACCGCACTGCGGACGCGGATATGACCCCGGCGGTGAAGGACGGCGATCTGGTGATGTTTTACCGGTTGGACCGGGAGTACGCGGCGGGCGACCTGGTGGCACTGAAGTTTGAAGGGAAACAGCAGGTGCGGCGTGTGGTCGCGGTGGCGAACGATACCGTGGACATTACGGAAAACGGATTGCTCGTCAACGGGGCGCTTCAGCAGGAGTCCGGCATTTACGAGGAAACGCGGCGGTACGAGAATGACGTGGAATTCCCACTTAAACTGGGAGAAGGCCAGGTGTTCGTACTGGGCGACAGCCGCGAGAACGCGACGGACGGCCGCGTATACGGCGCGGTGGACACGCGGGACACGCTGGGCACGGTGATAACCGTACTGCGCAGAAGAAACCTATAAACGCGATGCGCGAGAAGGAGGAAACTCCGAAAGCCTATCCTGCGTTTGGATATAAAACATACGAGAATAATTTTGGCGAATAGAATTTGAAAAAGGAGATACGTATCATGTTTGAAAGAAAAATATCGAAAAGAAAATCCGGCAGAACCCTGCTGACCATCGTACTCGCGCTTGCGCTCTGCCTCGGCAGCTTTACGGCTGTGTTCGCGGCTGATGTGTCGAGCGGAACTGAGGGCAACTCAGCGAAGGCGGCCATTACTAAAATACTCAAGATGCCGAAAGGCACAACGATTCCGGAGAACGGATTCACGTTCACCTTTGATATCGACCCGGTCAAAGTTGATGGCGTTGCTGCGGCGATCGCAGGTAATATGCCGGCGATTACCGACGGAACTGTCACATTCACCAAGAGCGATTCGGGCGATGATGCCGCAGATGTTACAACCTACACGAAGGAATCGAGCGATATTTTCAGTGGAGTTACCTTTCCGCATCCCGGTGTGTATATCTATGAGATTACGGAGCAGCAAACCGGCGCCTTTACGCCGACTTCCGGCTGGACCGAGAATATGGTGTATTCAAAAGCTAAGTACACTGTGACGATTGTTGTAAAGAAAGGAACCAGCGCGAGTTTTATCGAAACCATCGCGGTAGATGTTGAAAAGAAAGACGATGGCACTGATGGCAAGGGCAAAGTTGATCCGACTCCCGGCACCGGCAAAGGCATGGTCTTTACGAATACCTATACGAAAACGCAGAATCAACCGGATCCGGCGCAAAACAGTAGTCTGAATATCGGCATGACCGCCGCGGGCGACTACGCTGACCCGAACCAATACTTCCCGGTTGACGTGACTGTTACGAAGTCTGCGCTTGATACCAACACATCATCGACCTATAAGGCATATGTGTTGGGCGCCGGCAACAGCTACGATACAAGCTCGGACAACTATGCGGGCATAGAATCGAATGGCGGCTACGACGGTAAGCCTTACATTAATCTCGCTTCCGACCAGAAGTATACCATCAACCTCAAGCATGATCAGCGGTTGGTCGTTATGGACACTCCGGTGGGTACGGCGTGGACAGCCGTAGATAAGCTGGATTCCGATCCGCCGCTCAACAATTATATCGCGAGCGGAACTATCAATTCGGTAACGATTGGCACGGCCACCGGCAGCAAGGGTGATGCCCTTTCCACCGGCGACCAGAAGGTTCTTGAAACGGGCAGCATTGCCGCCTTCACGAATACGTATGACATTACGTCACCCACCGGCATTATTATCAACAATCTGCCGTATATCGGGCTGATCGTGTTGGCGCTGGGAGCATTGGCGGTGTTTATCGCGTTCAAGTCCCGCAAAAGAGGCCGGACGTACAATTAATCAGCATATTCCAAGGGAAACGCCGAGGGGATTCCCCTTCCTCTCGGCGCTGATCCCGCATTAATAGAGATATAAATAATTGCCGCACGATAAGTGCGTGCAGAGGTAATGTCCGCGGTGACGGGCAGGGCCGTGATAGTCGGAGCGGAGGGCCAGAACGGCGGCGATGACACGGAGGACACGGAGGTCGGCAGGATGTGCCGTTACAGCCGGGGCGCAAGCTGGGAATGATGACGATGATGGCGCGGGGGACGGCACGGAGATGATGCGTACGTCGTGACCGGCTTCTCGCCTCGTTTGCCGCGTTTATGGTAAACCGGTTCGCCGGAAGAAGGACGGATGTGTCGTGTTGCCTGCCCGCACAGAGAGCGGCTCGAAGGCGCAATGACAGACGTTGCGGCGACGGCACGGAGTGTCGCATATGTCCCGCGCACGGTAGAGCGCCACGGGCTGAAGCCCTGCGTTCCTCGATGTGCGAGGTACGACGGAGCTGAAGCTCCTGTACCTCTGCCAAGGGATAGCAGCGGAACGTTCGCTGCGCTCACTCCTCCGCTCCCTGCGGTCGCTTCGCTGTCCTGTTTTACACTGCGGCTGAAGCCGCGTAAAACAGGCGAAGCTCCTGTACCTCTGCCAAGGGATAGCAGCGGAACGTTCGCTGCGCTCACTCCTCCGCTCCCTGCGGTCGCTTCGCTGTCCTGTTTTACCTTGCGGCTACGGTAGAGTGCCACGCGCTAAAGCGCTGCACTCCTCGATGTTCGAGGTACAACGGAGCTGAAGCTCCTGTACCTCTGACGAAGCCGCGTAAAACAGGCATAGCCCGGTAGGGCGGTCTTGCGATACATGTTAAAATACAGAAATCACGTGCAGTAGGGATTTTCAAAAAGATCCTTTATAAATAATCGCAAGGCAGCCCCATGCGCCCGAAAAGATACTTAGATTGGGAGCATTGCGGATTGCGTCCGCGATGGAGTTGTAACGAAATTAAAATCAAATGTATTAAGCGTAAACGATTATGGCTTAAATCCAATTTGATTTGCGGTTAGCGATATTCCATAATATGGAAATCAGTTGATTCCGTTACCATTCTAATGACGGGCAGAACAAGATAAAAGAAACGATTTTTCATTCTAAGGGATACACAGAGGTAAGGAAAGACGCATGAAGACGGCAGGCAAGAGAGTGATATGGTTGGCAAACGGGCTGGTGGACACGGTTATTCTGCTGGTGGTTTTGCTGCTGCTTGCCGCGGGCGGTTATGCCCTCTGGGATTCCGGGTTGGTAAACGCGGCGGCGGACAGCAAACAGTATGCTGTCTATAAGCCGACGGACGAGAACGGCGGCCTCTCCTTTGCGGAATTGCAGGAGATCAATCCGGAGGTTCTCGGCTGGCTCGACGTGTACGGCACGAATATCGACTATCCGGTCGCGCAGGGATCGGACAATATGAAGTACGTCAATACTGACGCCGCGGGGAACTATTCCCTTTCGGGTTCCATCTTTATGGACAGCGGTTCTAGCGGGGATTTCTCGGATTTCAACCCCATCCTCTACGGCCATCATATGGAGAAGAAGACGATGTTCGGCGAGCTCGGTCTGTTTGCGGACCGGGGATATTTTGAGGCCCGCAAGTACGGTTCGCTGTATTACGGCGGGAAGGATCACGGACTGGAGTTTTTCGCGTTTCTGCACGCCGACGCTTACGATAACACGGTATTCCGGCCGCGGGTCACGGGTAAAGAGGCGCGCGAAGCGTATTTGGCGATGCTGCTTGAACGGGCTTCAAATGTTCGGGATATCGGAGTGACGGCGGACGATCAGATCGTGCTTTTGAGCACGTGCTCGTCAAGCTCGACAAACGGGCGTGATATCCTCGTGGCACGGATCACGGACGAACGTTATAATGATTCGTTTGTGACGGAAAAATCGGACGGCGGTGCAAATCCGGCGGCGGACAGCGGGTCGGGACTGTGGGCGCAGGCGCCTTTGTGGGCGAAAGTGGCTGTCATTATACTGGCACTTCTCGCGCTGCTTGTGCCTGCCTGCTATTATATAAAAAAGCGCAGAGGCAGGAGCGGGAAACGGTTATCCGCGGAGAATGATGAAAAATGAGTAAGGTCGCCACACGAAAAGGACGGAGGGGAGGACGGTTTGCGGCCGTCCTGCTTCTGCTTTGTCTCGTGGGTATTTTGCTCGCTCCGGCGGCGTTGGCTGCGGAAACTGCGCAGATCACGCTGACGGTACGGCAGACGTTTGGCGGCTCGGACGTGCCGGATAACGGCGCTGCCTATCTGCTGAAACCCGTGACGCCGGGAGCTCCCGTGCCCGCGGGAAGCGGCGCGGATGGCTGCGCTTTTACCCTGCGCGGAACGGGCGAAACGCGGGTCGGGCCCATCGCTTTCACCGCACAGGGCATCTACACCTATGAACTCAGATGCGTGTCAGCGGATCGTGCCGGTTACACTTTCGACAGGAAGGTTTATACCATGCGGGTCTATGTGAGTAACGGCTCGGCGGTCGTCACCGTTACGGACGGGAGCGGGAACAAAGTGACCGAAGCTGTGTACGGGCACCGTTTTTCGTCCGGCCGGGATGAGCCGAGCGATCCGAATCTTATGCCGGATCCTCCGGTCGTGAATACCATTCTCGGAACGCCCGCGGAAGCAAGCGTGTTCACTTTCCGGCTGACTTCGTCCGATGCCGCGAACCCGATGCCGAAGGGCAGCGTGGGCGGCGTGAAAACCGTGCGGATCACGGGTCCGGGCAGCGCGGGATTCGGCACGTGGCAGTATACGAGGGCGGGGGTCTACCGCTACGCGGTTTCTGAAATAATTACCGGGGAAATGGGGTATGCCTACGACACCGAGGTCTACGTTATCACGGATACCGTCACGGCGCCTAACGGACGGCTCGAGGTAAGCCGCGTGGTGGCGAACAGCGCGGGCCACAACGTGAGCTCAATGGCCTTTGTCAACACCTATAAGGCGGGTTCGTCGCTGCTTTTCGGCGGTAACAAATCCGGCGGACTGCGGAGCGCCGCGTTTCCGGCCTACGCGATCCCGATCGGGCTTGCGGTCGTTATAATGCTCGGCATTGCGGTTCGCTTGCTATATAAACACAGGGACGCCGAGAGGTTGGAGGAATAGTCGAGGGAATAGCCTTGTTACGAAACTCCCGACTCATATTTGATTCCATTGTTTTCCATAATATAAAACCTGATTAAACCTGAACGCTAATCGGTTGAGTGTCTTGCTTTTACCGCGCGATAAGAGCCATTCAGCCTCAACAATTTGCGGTATAATACATAAGTAGACAAATAAAAGCGAAAAAGGGAGGCACTGATGAGAACGACGACACTTACGCGCGACGCGGCATTTGAGGCTTTGCAGCGGTACAACAAAGATGAGTTCCATATCAAACACGCGCTGATACTCGAGGGCGTCATGCGGTACTTCGCGGAGGAGCTCGGCTACGCGGACGAAGCCGGTTATTGGGGCCTCGTCGGGCTGCTGCACGATATCGACTTTGAGATGTGGCCGGAGGAACATTGCCGGAAAGCGCCGGAATTGCTCAACGAAATAGGGGCCGGGGACGACATGATCCGCGCGATAATCAGCCACGGGTACGGTCTTGGCGTCAACATCAAGCCGGAGCACGAGATGGAGCGGGTGCTGTATGCCGCCGACGAATTGACGGGGCTTATCGGCGCCTGCGCGCTGATGCGGCCGTCAAAGAGCGTTCAGGATATGGAACTGAAATCCGTCAAGAAGAAATACAAGAACGCGAATTTTGCCGCGGGCTGCAGCCGCGAGGTGATTGAACGCGGGGCGGAGATGCTCGGTTGGGAACTTGACGACTTGATTTCGCGCACTATTCTCGCGATGCGCACCTGCGAGTGAGGTGGGACGGCATAATAAGGCTTGATTCCGCTTTGCCGTATCTCGTTTCTTTTGGTGTTTGCGTGGGAAACGGGGACGCCGGAGGCAGGACGGGGGTGTAATGGACTGTGCCCGCACAGGGGAGCGGCTCTGGCAGGAATGAAAAACTTTTCGGCGACGGCACGGAATGGTGCATATGTTCCGCGCAAGGGATAAGAGGGGTGCGATAGCAGCCGCAAAGCGGCCGGAGCGAACGCGGAGCCCCGGATAGCCCGGTGGGGCACTCAAAAATAAGAAGCTGTTTTTTGTAAATGCTCGCGCGCGGGGCTGTTTTCTGGATTGCTTCGTCGCTGATGCTCCTCGCAATAGAGTTGTAACGAAATTAGCCGTTTTCCATATTATGTCAACTAGTTGATCGCAAATCAGGTTGAATTTACGCCATAATCGTTTACGTTTGTTGTACTTAATTTTAATTTCGTTACAACTCTAATGACACTTGGATCCACGATTCAGTAACAAAATCGTTTTGAGTGCCCCATGCGCCCGAATAAACCTCCCCTTATAACAAGAAAGTACGCGCGGAGCGACAACGCATCCCGCATTATTATTCCAAAAATCATTCCAAACGCGCGGTTCATGCTGTCAATACAGGCTGAACAGCGTCAACCATGCGGGCATCAGCAGGAAGAAAAACGCCGTCGAGGTGACGATGGTGGCGGTGCCGAGTTTTTCATCGGCGCCATAGACGAGCGAGAGCAGGCCCGTGGTCGCGGCGGCGGGCATTCCCGCCATCAGCACGCAGACGCGCATTATATCCGCGTCGATGCCGATAAGCAGACAGCCGAGAAACACGATTCCCGGTATCACGACAAGCCTGACCAAGCAGTAGAAATAGATATTCGGGTCGAGCAGATTTTTCAGTTTGGTTTCGCTGAGGATCGATCCGACAAGCAGCATCGCGAGCGGCATCGTGCAACCGCCGATCGCGTCTAAGGGCGCGGCGACCGCCGCGGGCAGCCGAATGCTGAATAGCATCAGGATAAGCCCGAGGTAGACGGCGATCATGCACGGGTGGACAAAGGTTTTCAGCAGCGCGTATTTCTGTTTCCGGTCCGTAAATACGGGCATTCCGAGCACCCACATCGCGAACCGCTGCGGTATCAGGTAGACCGCCCCGAGCGAGAGCGCCGAGCCGCCGAACAGCGCCGCCATTACGGACATGCCGAAAAACCCGGAATTGCAGACGATCAGCCCGTAACGCAAAACGCTCCGCTTTTCCCACGGCTGTTTTCTAAATAACGCAACGCTTGCGAGTTGGCCGAGCGTCTGAGCCGCGAGCGCTATCGCGAACGTTATCGCCATGCCCGCGAGCAGGCTGCTCTCGTAATCGATCTTGAACGAGTCCACAATGGTGCACGGCAGCGTGACGAACAATACCAAGTTGGTCATTCCCGCCTTGCCCTCGTCGCGCAGTATTTTGCATTTGCCCGCGACAAATCCTGCCAAGAGCACGAGCAGGAACAGCGCCGCGGTATTTCCGAGTGAAGCTAACATAAGGTATAGGATACACTAAGCGCGCCCCTATCACAACGGGTTTTTGCATATAAGTGCCGCTGGGGGGGGGGGCTTTGCATCCGCGCCGCGG
>JAISEX010000290.1 GCA_031263875.1 Eubacteriales Family XIII. Incertae Sedis bacterium
TATCGATCTGAATGGGATAATCGAAATTATCCAGCACATTTACTTTTTCATAGATGCTATAATCCGCGAGAACTTTATCCGATGAAATTTTATTTTCATGATATATAATCGACCAGCACATAGGGAGCCTCTTACCCGAAAAATCCGGTCTTGAGGCTATAACCCTCGCCCGACATGACGTCATATTGAATCAGCTCGTATTCCTGGAGCGCTTCGCTGTCCGCGGGCTGCTTGTGCGGGTAGCGCCGCGTGAGCGTCGGGTCGGCTTTCCGCACCTCGTCGACGAGATAATAGAAGGCGGGCGCTTTCAGCCCCGCGGTGCGAAAGAGCGCCGGCGATATGTTGTTCGGCGAGAGGGCGCCGAGATCGCGCGCGGAACCTTCGCCGGTATCGAAATTGGCGTAGATAAAAAAGGGCGTTTCCCACTTCTTTATTTCCGCGTCCGGCAGGGAACCGTAGACGCCCGGCAGGTGGTCGCCCCAAAAGACGACGACGGTTTTCTCGTCAAAGGTCTTCAGCTCGTCGATCAAATACCCGAGCGCCTCGTCCGAAGTCCGGATCAGCTCGAGATAATCCGCGATGGCCTCGTTTTCGTCCGCCGTGGTATTCGCCGTACTCGTAAACGTGTGGTCGTTCGTATCGTACTGGTTGCCGTAGGGCGTGTGGTTCTGCATGGTTATCAGCAGGGCGAATTCCTAGCCATCCGTATCAGCGAGGGATTTCAGCAGCTCCCTATACGCGGAACGGTCGGAAATATAGAGCCCCGTGCGGTCTTTCGCCGTGTAGGTGAATTCCTTTTTGTCCGTAAAATCGTCAAAACCCATCGCTTTGAACGCCGAACGCCGGTCGTACATCAGGCCCGAATAGGGATGCAGGGCGACCGTGTGATAGCCCTTGTTTTTTAGATACGAGGCGACGGAGGGAAACGACGCGCGCTTCTTCACCGAGAAATGATAGGGCAGGGTCACGCCGTGGAACCAGTTGGAGAAGCCCGTGATCCCCTCGAATTCCACGAGCGCCGTCCCGCCGCCGAACGCGGGCGACACGACGTATCCGCTCGGGTTTTCGGCCGCTATTTTCTCGACGTTCGGAACGGCATTGCCGCCCGTATAGGGGAAATATTTTTTAAAACCGTTCGGGTTGCAGAACGATTCGTTCATAATATAGACGATGTTCACGTCCGAATCGGCGGGGTCGGTCCGTTTCGCGTTTTCCGCCGCCGCCTGCTGCTCGTATTTCTCGACGATGTCCTGTATCTTCTCGCGGCTGTACCCAGCCGGCTGGTCCATGCGGACGATGGCCATATTATACAGAAAACCGATAATAAAACCGTTCTGCTTGTAGTTCACGCTTTGATCCCAGTCGTTGAAATCGAATCCCATGATTTTCGCTTCGAAGGTGCGGAGGTCTTTCGGGAACATAAAGGTGTACGTCAGGGTGAGCAGCATAACGACGGAGAACGCGAAGGCCGCGATCCGGACGCGCGGCAGCCGCCTGACGCTGAGCTGTTTCACCCCGGCGCGGCGGCGCAGCAGCACGGAAACGGCCACGCACACGATCAGAACGGCGGCGATCAGCACGATCTGTTTCGCGTTATCCATCGGTTTTGTCATGGACGCCACGTCGCCGACATTGAAGATAAAGGTAAAATCCACGGGGATAAACGGCTCGTTCCGCGCGGCCATCTTGTTCACATGGACAAAGGTCATTACGACAAAGGCGGCGAAAACCAGTCCCGATCCGAGAATCGCGTCGCCGAGAAGCGACGAGATAAGCAGCATAAGCAGCAGGAGCACGAGCGCTTCGATCAGGAAGGGCCGGATATTGTGCGTCGCGAAATTCAGCGCTTCGCCCGCATCGCCCGCGCGCGCCCGCCATTCCATAATAAACGCGGTGATAAGCGCACACGCGGTGAGAAAAATCAAAGAGCCGATAAGGTATCTGCGATTTGATATAACAATTTTCGCTTTTTTCCTGTCGTTATCCACATAAATATTATACAATACTTTCTGCGGGCGTTGAGATTTCAAGAGTGGTATGGTTTTGTGCGAGGAATTTCTGTGGGCGCATGGGGCTGCGCCCCACCGGGGTAAGCCTGTTTTACGCGGCTTTAGCCGCAAGGTAAAACAGAGCATCTATCCCTTGCGCGTCGCTCGGCTGACGCCGCTCTTTATGCTACCTACTCATTATTTCTCAAACCCGCAATAAAAATTTCAAGGGCTACAGGGCAAGAGAGTTGCAAAGCAACCTATCATATTATATAATGTAGCTATAAAACAGCTACAAAGGAGCAGTGGATGGGACAAATCGAAAAACTGATAACGCGGCTTAAGTCGCTTCCGAAAGATTTTACCTATGACGAAGCAAGAAGGCTTCTCATTGCGGTAGGCGTCCGTGAAAGCAACGCCGGAAAAACCTCCGGATCACGGGTACGATTTATCAACGAAGAAATTGATCGCAATCTCACGCTTCATAAACCGCACCGGGTGAACTACCTCTTGCCCTATCAGCTCAAAGAAATAATCGACCTTTTAAAGGAGAGTGAACTCATATGAGTGACAATATGATATATAAAGGCTATCGCGGGAGCCTCGAATACAGCAAAGACGACGAGCGTTTGATCGGAAAGATTCTCGGCATCAAGGATTCCGTTTCATATCACGGGATGAGCCTCGGGGAGGTTCAGGGCGCGTTCCGGGAGGCAGTTGACGATTATCTGGCGATGTGTGAAGCGGAAGGCATACGGCCCAAGCGCGAATATACCGGACAAATATCCATACGCATAAAACCCTCGGTTCACGAGCGCATTTCCGAAATTGCAGACGCGACGGGAAGCAAATTAAATTCCGTGATAGCCGAAGCGCTTTCCGGTTATGTCGATAC
>JAISEX010000302.1 GCA_031263875.1 Eubacteriales Family XIII. Incertae Sedis bacterium
CGTCACGAGCGCCTTAACTTTCAGGATATCGCTCTTGCGTATCCTGCCGAGCGACTCCGCTTCCGCGTCCGTCACGTCCCATTTCTTCGCGCGTATCTCGCCGGTTTTATCCGCCAAAAAGAGATCGAGGTATTGTTTGCCGTTAGAGCCTACCTTGATGTCCAGATCCTTTACCAGAAAGAAATCCGTGAATTCGTCGTCCGGTATTAAGTTTACTATGTATCGTTCTTTCATATATTACATTATTTTACGGCATCCTGCCGCCCTTGTCAAGCCTTTTGCGAAAATTTATTTTATTTTTTTTAACGAACGCAGTATTAGCACGGATTACCGTATAAAATGCGTCCAGGCGCGCGGTTCCTCAGGCGCCGGCGGCTCTATGCCCGCCTTCCTCGCCGCGTCGAAACTCCTTATCATCCAGACGATATTGCGCGCGAGCAGCCGCACGGTCTGCAGCCCCTCGAGGTCGCCCGCCGCATCTCCCGGCTTCATGCCGTAGACCATCGGCCAATACTGCGTGGCCGCCATCGGCATTCCGTTTATCGGGAAATACTTCTGCAGATCGTCGAGCGTCGCCGTCGTTCCGGCCCGGCGCGCGCACGCGACCGCCGCCCCGACTTTTCCCGCGAACAGCCCGCCGCCCGCGTAGAAGACGCGATCGAGCACCGACAGCACCGCGCCGTTTGCCGACGCGTAATACACCGGCGACCCGATGACGAAAGCGTCCGCCTCCGCTATTTTCCCGAGTATCTCATTCACGATATCGCCGTCGAACGTGCAGCGGCCGCTGAGCTTCAAACATTTGCGGCAGCCGATACAGCCCCGCAGCGGCTCCGTCCCGATCTGCAGCAGCTCGGCTTCCACGCCCTCTTTTTCAAAGACGCCCCGCATCTCGTCCAGCGCCGCCGCCGTCGTCCCGTTCGTATGCGGGCTCCCGTTCAATAAAAGTACCTTCATGCGCACTCCCTTTCTCCATCTCTCCCCGTTAGTATATCATAGCGTAACGTCATATAATTTCAATTTTTCAACGCTTCTCATGCCTCCGGCAGCGCGTAAAATCCCGCGCCGTATCCTCAGATTATTATAACACCAAGACACCCGCCCCGCCGCTTCGCCGGCGCATATAACAACGACAAATAATGCGGGCGCATGGGGCTGTCCCGTGATTATTTATAAGGCTATCGTTAAAAATCTCTGCCATACTTGTTTTCCATATTTTCCCTTGACCCTCGGGGCAGCCCCACCGGGCTCTCCGGGGCTCCGCTTCGCTCCGGCCGCTTCGCGGCTGCTTCGCACCCCTCCTATCCCTTGGCAGAGGTACAGGAGCTTTGCCTGTTTTACGCGGCTTCAGCCGCAGTGTAAAACAGGACAGCGAAGCGACCGCAGGGAGCGGAGGAGTGAGCGCAGCGAACGTTAGCTCCGTCGTACCTCGCACATCGAGGAGCGCAGGGCTTCAGCCCGTGGCGCTCTACCGTGCGCGGGACATACGCGCCATTCTATGCCGTCCTGTAATATCAATCATCGCAGTTTCAAGCCGCAATCAACATGCGAGAAAAGCCTCCATCCCGCTCGTCCTCCTACGGCGTCCCCGTTTCTCACACAAACAAAAAAACCGCGCGGGCGAGGACACGACATACGCCCCCTCTCCCTGCCGTATCGCTCCCTTTACCGGCACCCGCAAAAACCTTTATAATTGAAGTACGCGAAACGCAAATTTTCATGCATCACGCGCAGCTCCATTAAAATCGAAGGAAACAAGGGTGAACACGATGGATACACAAAGAAAAAAACAGCTCCGCGAAGAATACAAGTACCGGAAACCGGAAATGGGTATTATCTCGTTTCGCTGCGCCGCGGCCGAAGAAGCATTCCTATGCGCTTCCCAAAACACGCAAGCCGACATCAACACCAATCGCTTTAAATTATCCGCCAATTGCCATCCCAACAAGAAAATGCAGGAGCTGTGGAACCGCTACGGCGAAACCGGCTTCGAAGCCTCGGTTGTCCGCGTTTTGGCCTACGAAAACCCCGACGACAACCATACCGAATCATTGGAAACCTTGCTGACACAGTGTTTGGCTTCAGACGAGGGTTCCTGCAAAATGTTGAAATAGAATAGGGAAGGGCCGCACATTTCTGCGCAGCCCCCGTTCCTACTTATGCGTAATATGCTTTATTTGGCTTGGCTCAGCTTACCCACACGCCGTCCGTTTTGAATGAATAAACTTTCCCGCCGATAGTCTGTTTCCCGGTCAGCATTTTGCCGTTGCCACTCAGATAGTACCAACTGCCATCTGTGTCGTGAAGCCATTTACTGGCCACCATCTTGCCGTCACCGCGCAGATAATACCACGCGCCGTCGTCTTTTACCCAACCGGTTTTCATCGCGCCGTTTCCGCCGAGATAAAACCACGCTTTGTAGTTTTGGTCGTACAGCCAGCCGGTTTTCATCACGCCGGCCGAATCGAAATAGTACCACGCTTTGCCGTCATGGGTCCAACCGGTAACTGCTTCGCCATCGATATAGTATTTCCACACACCATCATCATAGACCCAACCATCATCTGTTTCGGGCGGGTTGACCGGTGGGTTGGGATCGTCACCGCCGCCGTTCGGATCATCTCTGTAATTTGCCGTAACGGTTACCGCTTTATCGGGCATCGTGAAACTCGTTTGCGCGCTGTTTGGATTCGCGAAAGTTACATCATCACTCGTCCATTCGTCGAACACTTTGCCGCCCGCGGGCGCATTCGCGGTAATCGTTACGACTGCATTCTCCGCATAATCGCCGCTTCCGGAACCGCCCGTTACCGTTACGGGATAAGTCTGCGCTGCGGGCACGTCTTTATAATTCGCCGTAACCGTGACCTCATTCGCCGGCATGATGAAGGTGGTCGTAGTGCTATTTGCATTTCCAAGGGTCACGTCACTGGTCGTCCATTTGTCAAACACTTTGCCTTGGATAGAATTCGCGGTGATTTCGACCTGCTCTCCCGCTGCGTACGGGCCGGAACCAATGCCCTTTACCACTGTCAGCATATAAGGGGTCGCGACTTCAAAACTCAAACCTACATTGACGGTATTTCCGTTGGCGCTCGAAATGCTCAGCGTGGCGGTGTGAATGCCAATGCCCAAGCCTGTGTTCGGGACGACAGTGACAACCGCCTGCGCCTCCGCCGCCAGCGTCGTACCAAGGCCTGTCTTCGTCAGGATGAAGTCGTTCGCGCCCGCACCGATCAACTGGGCGTCAAGACCGATAAGCGCTCCGGCGTTTTCGCTCGTATTGGTAATGGTAAAGGTGACCGCGGTTTGCGCGCTGTATCCTTCGGCGCGCGTGGTGAAATGATACGTGCCCGACGGAGCGACGCTCATAACCGGTGTGCTCGTATAAACGGTACCGGGAACGGTATAAGCGCCGTTTCCGTCAACATTTTCGCCATCGACGACATCTCCGAGGTTTACCGTCGTGCCCGCATTAATGAAGTTATGGCCATTCACATCCAACGTCCAGTCAGGCGGGATCGTGAAAGTCGCGCCTTCCGAAATGGTCACATCTCTTTCCAATGTGATGGTTTTACTCCCCGTGTCTATCGTAAAACCATCACCGGTAACGATGGAAGATGTTTCGTCTTCCGGGTCATCCGTATAATCGTGTATTTCCGGCACTATAATAACCGGGGTTCCGGTGATACTGACTTCCATTGAATAAGGACCGCCGATCTTTACCGTGCTTTGCGTCCCGTACGCTATTATCGTACCTCCGGAAATATCAATAGTGTCGTATGATTTATTCTCTAACTCAGCATTAACGTGATGGCCGATCGCATAGACGCTACCAGCGGCCGTTGCGTAAATGACTATGGTACCGCCCGATATCGTAATTGATCCGGTTT
>JAISEX010000306.1 GCA_031263875.1 Eubacteriales Family XIII. Incertae Sedis bacterium
ATGCGCGCTCTCAATGCGGCCGTCCACATTCAAGGAGGTACACAATGAAGAAAGTCAGCATGAAATTGTTCAGCGCACTCGTGGCGCTCGTTATGGTCTTTTCGTTCGCGGCATGCGGCGGCGATAAGGGCAATGGCGCCGATACGGGTGACAAGGTCTACGAATGGAAGCTCCAGAACAGTTACGGCCCCGGCGACCAGACGTGGGATATCCAGATGCCGATGATCGTGGACGCTATCGAAAAAGCGACCGACGGCAGGATAAAGATCACCACGTTCCAGCCCGGCGCGATCTGTGAGCCGGAGCAGGCTCCGCAATCCGTCAAAGAAGGTCTGCTCGACGCGGCGATGTCCACGGCGGGCGACGCGGGCGCCATCGTGCCGGCGGCCTACGCGGAAAACGGGATCCCCTTCTTCTGGGAAACGGCTCAGGACATGTTCGATACGTATTATGACAATGGCCTGCTTGAGTTCCTGCGCGGCGAATATGAGTCGCAGAACATCTATTACGGTATGCCGGTTCCGAACGGGACCTACAACCTGATGACGAAATTCCCCGTAACGCAGGCGAGCGATCTCAAGGGCAAGAAGATCCGTGCGGTCAGCAGTTGGGGCAACTTCGTGGAGAATCTCGGCGGCAGCCCGGTCGTTATGCCCGGCGGCGACATCTATCAGGGTCTTAAACTCGGAACGATAGACGGAACCAGTTACACTGTCGCGGACCTGAAGAACGCCAAGCTGAGCGACGTCGTGACAAACGTGATGGAACAGCCCGGCAGCGGCAGCGGTTTCGTCAGTTTCCTTATCAACAAGGCGAAATGGGACGAGCTCCCCGCCGATCTGCAGGAAGCCGTCAACAACGCGCTGAAGGACGTCTACGCGCCTATTATGCAGGAAAACATCAAATACGATGAGGAAGCGCGACAGGCCGCGATCGACGGCGGCGTTAAGATCAACAAGATTTCCGACGAGAATATGCCGGCATTTTGGGAAGCGGGACTCAAGACCGCTGATCAGGTCGTTTCGGAACATCCCGAAGCCAAACCGGGAATGGATATCATAAAGAAATGGCATGACGCCGCAAAGGGCTGATGCCCCACTCCGGAGTTTATGGTTGGGGCGGTCTTTATTCGCCCCGGCCATTTTTAGGAGGAATTTTGAATGAAAGTTATGAGAAAAATAATTGGCGTTATCGACAAGATCAACCTCTTTGTCGGTAATATCGCCAAATTTATTCTATTGTATATGGCGTTCACGCTTCTGTATGAGGTAATTGCGCGCTATATCTTCAACAGCCCGACGGTCTGGGTCTTGGATATGGCCAAACTCGCGTTGGGATTTATGGGTATTCTCGGCGGCGGCTACGCGTTCCTGCTCGACAGCCACGTGAAGGTCGACGTGATCTATGGGTCGCGCAGTGTGCGGACACGCGCAATTATGGACTTATGCACCTCGGTGTTATTCTTTATATTTATCGCCATATTGCTCTGGCAAAGTACGCGCATGGCGCTCGATTCGTTCGCTATCCGCGAACATTCCACGACAGTTTTCTCACCGCCGCTGTATCCGCTCAAGATGGCCATTCCCGTCGGCGTCGCGCTGGTTTTGCTTCAGGGCGTCGCGAAGGTATTCCGGGATATTATCGCACTGATCACGAACGAGGAACAGGAATATGAAAATACGCAATACTAGTTTTTTATGGCGAAAGGAGGGATAGCTCTTGAGTGCATGGTTTTTTCTGCTCTTATTGGCGCTTATGATCGCCATTTTATTTACGGGTCTTCCTGTCGCGTTTGGACTCGGCGCGATATCCGTTATCGCAACGATGTTGCTCTGGGGAAAAACGGGGCTGTTTATGATCGCAAACTCGGCGTACAGCAATATTACGGCAACGACCTATATTGCCATACCGATGTTTTTGCTGATGGCGGCGATGTTACAAAAATCCGGCCTTGCCGACGATATGTACGGCATGCTCTACAAATGGATGGGCGGCTTTCGCGGCGGGCTCGCCATCGGCACCGTCATTATCTGTACGATATTCGGCGCTATGAGCGGCGGTTCGGGCCCCGCGACGATCACGATGGGACTTATCGCGCTGCCGTCGATGGTAAGCCGCGGCTATGACCGCAAGATGGCGATGGGCTGCATCGCCGCGGGCGGCGTGCTCGGCATCATTATACCGCCGAGCATACCGATGATACTTATCGCGGGATTCGGGCAACTGTCCGTCGGCAAGCTCTTTATGGCGGGCGTCCTGCCCGGCATTATGTGCGCCGTCATCTACTGCGCTTACATCGCGATCCGCTGCGCAATCAACCCGAAACTCGGCCCCGCGCTGCCGAAAGACGAACGCGCGAGCTGGAGCGAGAAATTCAAATCGCTGTACGCGCTGGCGGGACCGATCGTTCTGATCCTGCTTGTGCTCGGCTCCATCTACAGCGGCGCGGCGACGCCCACGGAGGCGGCGGCTGTCGGTGCGGTGGGTTCCATTCTCATCACGCTTATCAAGCGCCGGCTGACAAAGGAAGTTCTCACCGAAGCGCTGCGGCGGACGCTGACGCTGACGGCCATGGTGCTGTGGATCCTGATCGGGGCTAGCAGCTTCAACACCATCTACAATTACATGGGGGCGTTCGATCTGATACAGCGCATCGCGTACGGGCTTCCGGGCGGCGGCTGGACCGTGATCATCCTTATGCTCTTGCTCAATTTCTTCCTCGGCATGCTGATGGACGACTACGCCATCATCATGCTCACGGCGCCGCTCTACATGCCGATCATTATGAATTTGGGCTTCGATCCGATCTGGTTCACGCTGATCTTTATGCTGAACCTGCAGATGGCGTATTTGACACCGCCTTTCGGCTTCAACCTGTTCTATCTCAAGAGCATCGTGCCGAAGGACGTCAAACTGACGGAAATCTACCGCGGCGTTGTGCCGTTTATCGGCTTGCAGATCGTCGCGCTGATACTGGCGATGATCTTCCCGCAAATCGCAACCTTCCTGCCAAGCAGGATGTAACGGCGCCGCAAAGCGCGCAAACGAACGACAACGGGAGATGTCCGAAGGGGCATCTCTCTTTTATTTGATGTGGGCGCATGGGGCTGTCCCGTCATTACTCCCGGCTTATACTTATTTCCACTATTTTCCACTTCCTGAAACCCGATGAGGTCAGCACAGCCCCACCGGGCTCTGCGGGGCTCCGCGTTCGCTTCGGCCGCTTCGCGGCTGCTGCGCACCCCTCCGATCCCTTGCGCGGGAAAAGGCGAGAAAAGCCTCCTTCCCGCCCGTCCTCCCTCCGGCGAACCGGTTTATCACCCGCGCAAAAACAAGAACGGGCCGGCAAAACCGAACCAAAGCATTCTTACCGTGCCGTCACCACCTCACCTCACCAAAAATGCCGTGAATATTATTCCGACATTATGAATAAATATGCACAAACCCCTGCTTTTATGGTATAATTATACCTTACATATGAATTTTTATACACGGAAATGGAGGAAATTATGTCCGAAACGAAGAAGATCGTCCTCGCCTACTCAGGCGGCCTCGACACATCGATTATCCTTGCCTGGCTCTAGGAAAACTATCACTCCGATATTATCGCCGTCTGCTTTGACGCCGGCCAAGCCGATGACTTCGACGCCATCGAGAAAAAGGCTTACGCGACCGGCGCGTCCAAGACCTACGTCGCCGACATCAAAGAGGAATTCGTCACCGATTTTATCTGGCCCACGCTCAAATCCGGCGCCATTTACGAGAACGATTATCTGCTCGGCACCGCGATGGCGCGGCCGCTGATGGGGAAATATTTGGTCGAGATCGCGGAAAACGAAGGCGCCTACGCCATTGCACACGGCTGCACCGGCAAGGGCAACGATCAGGTTCGTTTTGAATCGACGATCCGCGCGCTGAATCCTTCGATCGAAATCATCGCACCGTGGCGCACGTGGGATTTTAAATCGCGTGAGGAGTTGATCGATT
>JAISEX010000075.1 GCA_031263875.1 Eubacteriales Family XIII. Incertae Sedis bacterium
AAACTACCTCGCCAATTCAGTGCAACAGTTAATCGGCGAAGCAATAAACACAACTACTGTAACGTCAGATTGCCCATGACGTCGTCGAACGCCCGAAGCGTGAGCTGAAGCGTTTCGTCGTCATCGGCCATACTCGTGTAGATGCGGCTGCCGGCAAGCGTAATGACGCCGTTCGCGGTGAGCGCGGCGCCGAATTCCTCGACACGCTTGCGTTTCAGGTACAACTGCTGCATCGCGTCCTCCCTGCGCACATCGACGTACATCATGCCGGAAACCTCGAAATGCACGATGGATCCCGTGTTCCACGCGACAAACGGCAGATCGTATTTGCCTATCAGTTTATTGATGCCTTCGGTCAGCCGGTCGCCGGCCCTGCCCGCCTTCACCGCGGCGTCTTGCGCCACGATCTCACTTATCGCATAATACCCGGCCGCGCAGCTCAAGGGATTCGCGGAAAGCGTGCCTCCGCAATACGCGCGCGGTTTGCTCGTATCGACGCCCGCCGCCACCACGCTCATAACGTCCTTGCTGCCGCCGATGCCGCCCGCCGCCGGATAGCCTCCCGCGACGATCTTGCCGAACACGACGAGATCCGGTTTGATATCGAAGAACCCGGCCGCGCCGCCCGGTCCCACGCGGAAACCCGTGACGACTTCGTCGAAGATGAGCAACGCGCCGAACTCGTCGCACAGCTTCCGCACCTCGTAATTAAACGCCTGCGTAACCGGCCTCGTGCCGCTTTCCGGGCCGAGCGGTTCCACGATAACAGCCGCGGTGCCGCCCTCGGATTCGTTCTTCTCGAGAAGTTTGCGGAGCCCCGCGACGTCGTTCGGGAAGAATTCCTGCGTGTTGGCATAGCATTCTTCCGGAATGCCGTGTGATTCAAAATTACCCGTAAACGGAATGTGGAGCCCATAGACGAGCTGGTCGCTCCAACCGTGATAGGCGCCGCCCGCTTTGATCACTTTCTTCTTGCCGGTGTAACAGCGCGCGACCCGGAGCGCGAGCATATCGGATTCCGTGCCGCTCGCCAGCGCGCGGAATTGCTCGACCCACGGCATGTGCTTGCCTATTTCCTGCGCGAGCTTCATCTCATATTCATGAAACAGGCCCGTACACGGCGAGATCTCACCGATAACTTCAAGCGCCTTTTCGCGCACCGGCGCGTAATTGCTGCCGAGCAGCGTCGGGCCGCCGGCCTGCAGATAATCGACGTACCGGTTGCCGTCCACGTCGTAGAGATACGCGCCCTCCGCCTTGGCCGCCGCAAGCGGAAACGGCCTGTTGAACGCGAGATTATGCTGGACGCCGCCGGGGATATACTGTTTCGCTTCTTCGTTTAATTTCTTGGAACCGGCGCACTTGGTTTCAAAATACGCCATGTATTCCCGCAATGCCTCCGGTTTGAGATGATAATCGGCTCCGTTTACCAGCCGGTCCATCTTCTCATAAATGGCCTTCTCATCGGGCCAAGAGGATATTGAATACCCTTTTTTCGTCAAATCAATCATGTATGCCTCCCTGCCTGCCAGAGTGATTCTGATTATTAAGATTATTATACTTGAGTCTAAAGATGGAGTCAAGAACAAAAATGTTGGGGTGGATGGCGGCGGCAGGGAGTGGGGGCCCAGCGCCCGTGTTTTCGCCCGTGCGGTTTTTGCGTTTGGGCGAGAAACGGGGACGCCGTAGTGGGGGCGGGTGTGACGCGGGGCTTTTCTCGCACAGGGGAGCCGGAGCGAGGCACGAGCGACGGCGACGCGCAAGGGATAGCAGCGGAAATCCCACAGGCCGCCCTCCGGACATTTACCTTTTCAGTTGCTTTACTGTTCGGTTTTACTCTGCGGTGCAGTCGTGTAAAACAGGCGGCCGAGGAATTGGAGCGGATAGCCCGGTGGGGCACTCAAAAATAAAAGGCCGCTTTTTATGAATGCCCGCGCGTAGAACTATCCCGCGATTACGTGCAAAGCTATGTTGAGTGCCCCATGCGCCCAAAGGGATACTTCGGCCACAGCTCTTGCGCAGCGATTCATTTTTCTATAAACTACCTATATGGTATTACGAGAAAGAAATAAAATCAGAACGAGGGAGCGCATCCTGAAAACGGCGCGCCACATGTTCCGCGAAAACGGCTATGAGGAAACGATGGTGAGCGCTATCGCGGACAATGCCCACGTCGCGCGGCAGACCCTGTACAACTATTTCCCCAGCAAGGGGAGCCTGCTCGCCGGTATCGCCGAGGAGGAGATGACTTCGCTCGAAAAGATGCTCGGCCAGGCGGTGGATACGGATGCCGGCGCGGTGGAGCGCATCCGCCGGTTTCTTGAAGCCTATATTCTCGACGCGGTTTCCTATCTGGTGCTGACGCGGCGCATCGTTTTTCTGATCAACGGCGTTGAGGAAGAGCCCGGCAGAACGCAGGCGCGTATCCGCTCGATACTGACCCGGCTTGTCAAACAGGCAAAGGCCGAGGGCAGCATCCGCGCGGGCATCGAGGCCGGCACGGCAGTCGACAGTCTGCTTGGCGTCTATTATTCCATACTGTACGAAACGCCGCTCACGGAACCGAACGATGAAAAAGCCTGCAAGAAACGCATCGGCAAGATGCTCGATATCGTGTTTGACGGCTTGAAGTGACGGCGCGGTATAATACGCATGATTATCAGCGCAAGCCGCCGCACGGACATACCGGCTTATTATGCGGAGTGGTTTTTTAAGAGGATCAGGGACGCGCATGTTTTGGTGCGTAATCCGGTAAATCTTCGTCAGGTCAGCCGGATAAAGCTCACTCCGGAGGTGGTGGACGGCATCGTGTTTTGGACGAAAGATCCAACGCCGATGCTCGACCGGCTCGGCGAATTAAAAGATTATACTTATTATTTTCAGTTTACGATAACCCCATACGGGAAGGACATCGAGCCGAATATCCCACCAAAGAACGAGGCGATTCTTACCGCGTTTAAAAAGTTATCGGACATGATCGGCCCCGATAGAATCATCTGGCGGTACGACCCCATTCTTATCAGCGAAAAATATTCGGCTGAATATCACCTTCGCGCTTTTGCGAAAATCGCCGGCGAGCTTCATGATTACACGCGTAAAGTTATCATCAGCTTTATCGACGAAGATTACCGAACCGTTAAAAGCAACGTCAAAGAGCTGGCGCTATCGGACTTCCCCGCCGAAAAGCAGATCGAAATCGGTTCCGCGTTGTCTGGTATCGCGAAGGATTATGGATTGCGGATCGATACTTGCGCCGAGGAAATCGATCTCGAAGAATACGGCATCGAACACGCGCGGTGCATCGACGGCCGGCTTTTTGAGAAACTGCTGGACTGCCGCCTGGATATCGGCAAGGACCGGAACCAGCGGCCCGAATGCGGCTGCGCGGCAAGCGTCGACATCGGGATGTATAACACCTGCCTGAACGGCTGCCGGTATTGTTATGCGAATTACAACCCCAAAATGGTCGCTCGTAATTACGCCCGGCACGATCCGCTCTCGCCGCTTCTTTCCGGTGAGATAAGCGCGGAGGATCGGGTGACTGAACGGGAGATGAAGTCGCAACGCGCTGGAGGATGGAAATGCCAACAGCAGCTTTAGCGGCGGATATTGGTTTCCTCCCGGTCGAATTTTGCGCTCCTCTAATAAGAACTAAAACATCATTCTAGAGTAAAGAAAAACGACGACCAAAATATCAAT
>JAISEX010000309.1 GCA_031263875.1 Eubacteriales Family XIII. Incertae Sedis bacterium
CTTTCCCTGCCGTCCCCGCGGTATATTACGCCCCGAACAAGCCCGGCAATCGCGGGTTACACCAACGGAAAATCCACGATAAAAGCTCTATTTTTAGCGGCCACGAGGTAAGAATGCCGCCGCAGTGGTATAATGAAAGAGAGATGAATTACACGAACATTGGTCCTCTGGACCGTAATAGAATAGCGGAGGCGCTGCGGCCGTTCGGCGACGTGAAGACGGACGAACCGATGAGCGCGCACACCTCGTTTCGGACCGGCGGCCCGGCGCGCATCTTTATTCGCCCGAACAGTGCGGACGAGTTGACAAGGATTTTGAAATACCTCGCGTCCGAAGCCGTCACGCCGCTGATTATCGGGAACGGGACAAACGTGATATTCGCCGACGAGGGTTTCGGCGGCATCGTTATCTGCATCGGAGCGGGATTGAATGCAATTGAGCGAAACGCGGAAACGTTGACGGCGGGAGCCGGCGCGCTGCTTTCCGAAGCGGCGGCGGCAGCGGCACAGGCGGGATTATCGGGCTTTGAGGCGCTGTCGGGCATTCCGGGGACGGTCGGCGGCGCGGTCTATATGAACGCGGGCGCCTACGAACATGAAATACAGGATATCGTCACGGCCGTGACCGCCTGCTCACCGGAGAGCGGCGAGCTGCTGACTTACGGTCAGGCCGACCTTGCGTTTGCGTACCGGGGCAGCGTCTTTCAGCGTAACGGCGGCGTTGTGACGAGCGTCACGTTCGGATTGACTTCGCGGCCCGAAGCGGAAATACGCGCCGATATGCGGGATTACGCGCGGCGGCGGCGGGACAAACAGCCGATCGAAATGCCGAGCGCGGGCAGTTTTTTTAAGCGGCCGGCGGGAGCCTACGCGGGCGCTCTTATCGAGCAAGCGGGCCTGAAAGGGCGGAGCGTCGGCGGGGCGCGCGTGTCGGAAAAGCACGCGGGTTTTATCGTCAATACGGGCGGCGCGGCCACGGCGGATATACTGCGGCTGATGAAGCTCGTGCAGGATACGGTTTTCGGGCAGACCGGCATTATGCTGGAACCTGAGCCGCGGATAATCGGCGCGGACGGCTAAAACTTTCTCACAAGCAGTGCCGCCAGTAAGGTATGCGCACCGCTTGACGCCGCAACAAAAATGTGCTATTTTATGTACATAAATAAGTACATAATTTTGCGGAGGAAACACCTATGATAGCGTTAAAAACAGTCGATATGCGAAACAATTTCAAACGGGTAAGCGAAATCGCGAAGCAGGGCGAACCGGTGCTTATTGCCCGCCCGCATAACGATAATCTCGTGGTATTAAGCGAATACGCGTATAACGAGATGGTACGAATAAAGGAAAACGCTGAGTATCGCGCGAAAATCGAAAAGTCCCTGCAGGAATTACGCGAAGGCAAAGTGGTCGTGAAAACGATGGAAGAACTTGAGGCCATGGCGGAATGAAGGTCACTTTTACCGAATCGGCGTGGGACGAATATGTGAGTTGGCAAACCGAAGATAAGAAGACGTTACGAAATATCAATAGGTTGATTCAAGATATTCAGCGAAATGGCTTAATGAGCGGCCGTGGCAAACCGGAGTTGCTCAAATACGTCGGTACATACAGTAGGCGCATTGATGAAAAAAATAGATTGCAGTATATGAAAACTGATAATGGTAATGTGGAGATTATCTCATGCAAGGGTCATTATCAAGATAAATAGCTTTGCGAGGGTGGACGTTTTGCCCTGAGAATATGTAAGACATAGTAGCAATGGTGATATAATTTAGAGGGAGACGGCATGGAGAGAAGGCTCACGCTGATTTGTCCTCTCGCTCTTTTTGTTGCTTGTGCGGTAAAGTTTTACGCCGTAGAGGGACGGACATACTGTGTACTTTTCTCGCACAGGGGAGCCGAAGCGAGGCAACGTTCACTCCCTGCGGTCGTTCTCTCCTCCGCTCGCGTTGCTCGCTTCGCTGTCCTGTTTTACCTTGCGGCTGAAGCCGCGTAAAACAGGCAAAGCTCCTGTACCTCTGCCAAGAGATAGAAGGGGTGCGCAGCAACCACGATAGTGGCCGAAGCGAAGCGGAGCCCCGGATAGCCTGGTGGGGCACTCAAAAATAAGAGGTTATTTTTGTGAGTGCTCGCGTAGGGTTGCCCAGCGATTATTTTGAAAATTATTTGAGTGCCCCATGCGCCGGGAATAAGCGAAAGGATAACATGGACAATATTGAATACATGATACAGGGCAAAAAATATTCGCTGACGGCGGATCTTCATACGCATACGGTTTTTTCGCATGGGACGGGGACGATAGAGGCGAATGTGATCGCGGCGAGAAACAGGGGACTCGCGAAGATCGGCATTACGGATCACGGGCCGGGCCATGTCGCGTACGGTGTGCGGCGGTGGAATTTCGCGAAGATGCGCGCGGAGGTCGAGCGGCTGAGCGCTCTCTATACGGATATCGAAATACTGCTCGGCATCGAGGCGAATATCGTCAACGCTTCGGGCTATCTCGATATCGCGCCGCTGGAATTCAAGAAATTCGACTATGTGATCGCGGGTTATCATTACGGGGCGGTCGGGGGCAATCCCGTGGGAAACGCCGTTACGGCGCTGAAAAATATCGCGCAGAACAAGTCGGGCGTGACGACACGGCGCCAAATGAGAAGCAATACGCGGAATATCGTGAGGGCACTTGAACGCAACGATATCAAAATTCTGACGCATCCGGGCGATAAGGCGCCCGTCGATCTGCTCGAAATCGCCGTGGTGTGCGCGAAAACGGAGACGCTCGTCGAACTCAACACGCATCATATGTCGCTGTCGGCCGAGGATATCCGGGCGATGGCGCTCGCTCCCGTCAAATTCATTATTTCGAGCGACGCCCATTCGCCGAACCGTATTGGGGACTTTGTGAGCGCTGTCGATCTCGCGTATGAGGCGGGGCTCGATATGGGCCGCATCGTCAATTTGAATGTGCGTTAATGGGGCTGGTAACCGTGCGGGGCCGGGCGGCGGATTGAGGGCGCGTGTGTCGTGTTGTATCTCGTTTCTCGTGGTGATCGTGGGATAAACGGGGACGCCGGAGTAGGAGGGACGTGCCGGACGCTTGCCCGCACAAAGGAGCGGCTGAGGGCTGTAATGACAGATTTTTCAGGGACGGCACGGAATGGCCGCGTATGTCCCGCGCACGGTAGAGCGCCACGGGCTGAAGCCCTGCGCTCCTCGATGTGCGAGGTACGACGGAGCTAACGTTCGCAGGCTCACTCCTCCGCTCGCTGCGCTCGCTACGCTGTCCTGTTTTACACTGCGGCTGAAGCCGCGTAAAACAGGCACCGGTGGGGCGCTCACAATACGAAACTGTTTTTTGTAAATGCCCGCGCGGAGGACTATTCTGCGGTTGCTTGTAACATCGTTTTGAGTGCCCCATGCGCCCGGGCCCTACAGGAAAGACAATAAAAGGTTAAAAGGAGCAATAAAAATGGAACTCGTTATAATTACCGGAATTTCGGGAGCAGGCAAGAGTGCGGCGGCGAACTGCTTCGAGGACATGGGCTATTACTGCGTCGATAATCTGCCGCCGTCGCTGATCGGGGATTTTGTCGATCTGATGCGGCGCAGCAAGAATAAAATAAGCAAGGCGGCGCTGGTGACGGACGTGCGCGGCGGCGAATTTTTCGATAGCGCGCTCAGCGAGCTCGAACGGTTGGGGCAGAATACGGACTTCACGATACTCTTTCTCGACGCGTCGGACGAACTGATACTCCGGCGGTTTTCCGAATCGCGCCGGATGCATCCCATGGCTATCGGCATCACGAACGCGGAGGCCGTGGCGGAGGAGCGGAAGAAGCTGAAGCCGATAAAACAGCAGGCCGACGTGGTTATCGACACGACGCGCCTGAAGACCGCGGAACTTTCGGAGCAGATACGGCAGTTATTCTCGGAGGATGCGGATGATACGGGCTTCCACGTCTTTGTGCAGTCGTTCGGCTACAAATATGGGCTGCCGCAGGACGCGGATTTCGTGTTCGACATGCGTTTTATCCCGAACCCGTTCTATGTGACGGAATTGAAGCGCCTGACGGGGAACGACGCGGCGGTGAGCGATTACGTCTTTGAATCGCCGCACGCGCAGTATTTTCTGCAGGGGTTGCTGAAGATGTTCACGGCCCTCAAGGACGCGTATATCAAGGAGGGGAAGCGCAGCCTCAACGTCGCTTTCGGCTGTACGGGCGGCCAGCACCGCTCCGTGGCGGTCGCGAACAAGTATTACGAGGCGCTGAACGAATGCGGCGAGGACGTCGTTTTGAAGCACCGCGACGTGCCGACGCAGTGAGTTATGGGCATCCCGCGTTATATGATTCGGGCGCATGGGGCACTCAAAAAGGAACTTTTTGAGTGCCCCACCGGGCTCTGCGGGGCTTCGCGTTCGCCTGTTTTACGCGGCTTTAGCCGCAAGGTAAAACAGGACAGCGAAGCGAGTAGGGCGAGCGGAGGAGTGAGCGCAGCGAACGTTGCTCCGGCCGCTTCGCGGCTGCTGCGCACCCCTCCTATCCCGTGCGCGTCGCCGTCGTTCGGCTTCGCCTCGCTCCGGCTCCCGGTAACCGCGCCATCAATTTTGAGAGGTACCCTATGTCCTTCGCAACGGATACGAAAAACGAGATCATACACGAGCCGCAGGCGAAAAAATGCTGCGCGGCGGCTGAAACGGCGGGCCTGATACGCGGATGCGGCTCCATTTTGCTGCCGGGCAAGGGCCGCGTTGGGATTTTAATGACGACCGAGGGGCCGGACGTCGCGCGGTATATCAAAACGCTGCTGCAGGAACGGTTTAAAGTCCGGGCGGAACTTCGCATTATACAACCGGGCTTCCGACGGATCCGGCATGTGATCGAACTGAAGATAACGCATGAGGCGGGCGCGGAGCGCATTCTGAAAGAAACGGGCATTTTAGTGCAGAAAGACGGCGCGAAAATGCTGACGAACGGGTTTTCCGACACGATATTACGCAGAAAATGCTGCCGAAGGGCCTGTCTGCGCGGGCTGTTTCTCGCCGCGGGGATCCTCGCCGATCCGGAAAAAGGCTATGATTTCGAGGTTTCTCTGGCGAATAAGGACACCGCCGCCGCGGTCAGGAAGCTGCTTGCCACTTTCGATGGCATCACGCCCCGGACGCGCGAACGGCGCGGCAAGCACGTCGTTTACGTGAAGGACAGCGGGCAGATCCGCGATATCCTCGCGATAATCGGGGCGCACAACCAGCTTTTAAAGTACGAAAATACGCGGATAGTCAAGGATGTCAAGAACCAGGCGAACCGCCTGAACAACTTTGACGGCGCGAACGAAGACCGGATCCTCGCGGCGGCGGACGCGCAGACCTCCGCGATACTCGCGATCCGAAACAGCGTGGGGCTCGACGAACTGCCGGGCGCGCTGCTCGATACAGCGCTCGCGCGGCTTTCACACCCGGACGCGTCGTTGGCTGAACTCGGAGCGATGCTGACGCCGCAGGTGAGCAAGGGGACGGTCAGTATGCGGCTGAAAAGGATCGCGGAGATCGCGGCGGGCCGGGGTGCGGGCGATTAACAAGAGGCGGGCTCCGGCCGCCTGTTTTACGCGGCTTCGGCAGAGGT
>JAISEX010000148.1 GCA_031263875.1 Eubacteriales Family XIII. Incertae Sedis bacterium
AAATCAAAGTGTAGGAATACACATAAATCACCAGCCTGTTGGCATCCAGCGCATAGAGACTGGGCAGCATATTCTCCGTATAAGAAAATTCATGCTGGTAATCCTCCTCGATTATCGGCACGTTATAGATATTATCCAATTGAAGCAGGGTCTGACGCTTCTTCAGCGACATGGTGATCCCCGTGGGGTTGTGGAAATCCGGCTGGGTATAGATGAACTTCGGCTTATATTTTATAATTGCATCCTCCAGCATATCCATCCGCATACCGTCTTCCTCCATGGGTACCGTCGCAATATGGATGCCGCGATTATAAAAAATACTGGCGTTATCCGGAACGATCGGCTCTTCCGCTATAATCCAATCGCCCTCGCGCAGGTAGAGAGTGATCAAATAACTGATGGCCTGATTGCTCTCGCCCATGATCTGTACATTTTTCGGCGTCGCATCGATGTTCTGACGGGTCAGCAGGCGGCAGATATTTTCCTTCAGGTGCTCGGTTTCCCGGCCAAACCCGGCCATATAATCTTTTTCGCTGTTATTAAAGATTTTTCCCGCGATATGCTCCATTTGCAAAACCGGGCTCAGGCTTCTATCCATAATCATACCGCCAAAAGAAATCGCGTCCTTCGTCCCGGAGTTCCCGTAAATATCATTGAACCGTTTCTCTTCCCGCCGAAATTCGTAGCGGAAGGCTTTTCCCAGAGGAAAGAATCTTTTACCGAAGTCGGTGATCTCCTTGGGGATATCAACAAAATATCCCTTCGGCTTTTGCCGGGATACCGTCACGAGCCCCTCTGTAATCAAAACATTGTATGCTTTGACCACCGTGTTTCGATGGACGTCCAACACTTCCGCCATGCGGCGCTCCGCGGGGAGCTTGAATCCCGGCGGCAACTCCTGGGCCAAAATCTTATCTTTAATTTTAATGGCAATCTGCTGATACACCGGCACATAACTGCCTCGATCTATCGTTAGTTCCATGATAATTCATCCTGTAACATTTCCGGGTTCCCCGGGGAAAGGCTCTCACGCAAGATCAAGCGCGGGAGAAAGCCTTTTCACAGGGTTCGCTTATATTATTATCCCGGCAACTAATAGATATTATACCTCGGAACAGAGCTCGTTCTCCACGGCGTCCTCTTTACTTTTCTTGAGTTTCTTCACATACCGGTCCCATACGATCAGCATAACGATGCCGATGACCATGATGACGGTAATGGCGATAAACATATAACGGTACCCGCCCTCTCCGAAGGCATCCAGGAGTTTGCCCGAACAGAACGGGACAACTACTTCCGGAAGATAGCCGATGGTGCAGACCAGGCCGATGGCGGTCCCCGCAACGCGGATCGGAATGCCTCCTTCTTCCATCATGGAGAATACGAGGCTGTAACCGCCGTACATGCCGACATAGATCAGAATGCACAATACGATAAAGAGTACGGAACTCATGTTGCCCATGATGACCATCAGGAATGTGCAGATCGCCATCAGTGAAAATGTCACATACATGACCTTGGAACGGCCAAGCTTATCGGCGCAGATCCCTCCGCCGAAAGCGGCTACCGGCCGTACATACTGAGCCGCAATGGTAACGATCGCCCCTGCGGTAGCGGCCATGCCGAATCGCGAGGTCGCATACGGCGTGAAGTAATAGAACGCGATATTCATTACATAGGTGCAGCACAGGATCGCCGAGAGGATCCAGAGCGCCGGCATCTTGATTACTTCAACGAGCTGCGCCACGGAAAACTTTTCTTTCTCCTGAACTTTTTCGGCTTCTGCGGAAGATGTGCTGTCCTTCAGCAAGAGGAATACGAGAATACCGAGCACGACCGCGATAATGGAGTAATAGGTGATTACCCCGTTGAGGCCCGCCGTATCGCTGGCTACCTTGCTGAAATACGCGAAGATTGCGACGATACAGGCGCCGTCTATGGCATAGACGATGCCCCTGCCGCCGTCCATAAAACCGTACGCCTTGCTCTGCTCGTTTTCATTGGCGAGTCCGCGCAGGCACTTCAGCAACGACGGCCAAAACGCAAACAACGAGGTGAATCCCCACATGGCGTAAATGGCAAGCAGAATCACATAACTCGGGCTCAGTAAATGAAGAAACCCGCCTACTCCGGTCAGGATCAGGGAGATCGACATCAGCTTCCGGGGAGATACCATATCTGCGACGACACCTCCGAATAAATAAGAAATCATACCGAAAATTCCGAACATGGACCCAAAAGTCCCCATCTGGGTGTTCGTCAGATGGTAGGCGTCGAGATAAGAATCATAAAAATACAATCTGAAATAAGGAAGCCCATAAATCATTGCACCTGCGATGGTGATGACCACCAGTGAAAACAGGTTCTTTTTAAGTTTTGAAGTAGTTTCCACTCTCTTTCTCCTTTCAATTAAATATCAAAAAATATCGGGCAATTTTGCTCATTATATTGCATGTTATGGTGTCGATAAAGTACCAAAAAAAAATAAAATCGGGGTTGGCGTAGTCCAAAAGTTTTTTGGATTCTATAATTTTGGGAGCGATGTCGCGTCTTTGCCGACCTCACCTTCGGCTTGCCCGAAATGACAGACTTTACCGGGGCGGCATGGACGGCCGCACATGTTCGCGCGAGGGATAAGAGGGATGCGCAGCAGCCGCGAAGCGGCCGAAGCAACGTTCGCTGCGCTCACTCCTCCGCTCGCGCTGCTCGCTTCGCTGTCCTGTTTTACCTTGCGGCTGAAGCCGCGTAAAACAGGCGAAGCGGAGTCCCGGATAGCCCGGTGGGGCCCCGCCCCACGCGCCCATATATATTTTCTCGGTACATGGAATTGCGATAAGAAAAACCTATTGCCCGATGGAAAACTCCCGCGTAACGTTCTCCACGGCGCCGCCTTTGTCCGCCACTTCCCACGTTACCGTGTATGTGCCCGCGGCAAGCCCCCACGGAAGTTTGAATTCGTTCCCGACGCCGAATACGACGGTGTTGCCGCCCGCGTCCGTAACGATCCATGTCTTCGGTACGCCGTCTTCCGTTTCCAGCGACGCGGAAACCGGATCGAGAGCTTTGTCCTCGCCCGCGGCCGTCTGAAATACTATCGCGTCCCGCGCGGCCCCGGCAGTTTCTTCCGCCGGCGAAGTATGGGTTTTGTCGTAGAGGTAATATCCCGCCACGCCGCCGATGATCGCGACAAGCAGAATGGCGATGGCGATGATTTTCGGATTTTTGATCGCTCCGATGATTGCTTTCATCACGCTTCCTCGTGGCTGAATGTTTTCACCGCGCGGAGAAATTTGATCTTCCGGTTCAGGTTTCGGAATTTATGTTCATATTCGGTTTCGATATTCGCCTCCGCGAATTCGGAACGGTGCAGATCGTCCGTCACCGCTGTCAACTCAAAACCTTGACACGCGTCGATTTGCCTGGCGCTGTATTCAAACAACGCGCCGTTGTCCGTTTTGAATTCGAGTGTGCCGCCGGGCGCAAGGACGTGCCGGTAACCGGTGAGGTAGACCGGCGAAGTAAGCCGGCGTTTTTCCTGACGCGCCTTCGGCCACGGATCGCTGAAGTTCAGAAAGATTCCGCTGATCTCTCCCTCTGCAAAAAATTCGCGGATATCGTAGATATATTCCGGACAGAATTTGAAATTTGCGGCGGCGTTCGCGGGAACTTTCGACACGGCGCGATACAGCACGCTGAGCTGGCCCTCAAAGCCGACGTAGAAATTATCAGGATCCGAAGCCGCTTTATCGATAAGGAAGCGTCCCTTGCCGGAACCGATCTCGACAAAAAGTTTGCGGCTGTTTACCGCCGCGCGATCTCCCGCGTTACCGCCAATCGCACTGTCAAGATTATCGCTTGACAGGCATTCGCGCCACTGTCCCGCTAGCGTATCGGGATCACGACGTCCGCCGGTCGTGCCACTGGTTACGCTGTCAAGATTACCGCTTGACAGGCATTCGCGCTGCCGTCCCGCCTGCGCATCGGGATCGCGACGACCACCGGCCGCGCCACCGGTTACGCTGTCAAGATTATCGCTTGACAGGCATTCGCGCCACCGCCCCGCCAGCGTATCGGGATCACGCACCAGCACATACTCGTACCGCGCTATTTTACTTTCTACATCGTGAATCTTTCTCTGCCGCATGGCGTTACTGTTTCATGTTATCCCCGCCCGGCGGCGAACCGATGCCGAAAATTCCTCTATGCCGTTTCAGATACAGCATCAGCGGCATGCCGAGCGCGTAGCACGAGAGCGCCTGTCCCGCCCCGATGCTGCCCATATACATCAGCAGCGTGAGCGTCGTGTGCGGCCCGCTAAGTATCCATATCATCGCGCCTATCGCGACCGCGTTTATCAGCACGGGCGGCAGCGGAACGAGCCACATCCTTTTGCGTATCCAGTACGAGAGCAGGGCGGCGAGCAGCGTGGCAAGGCTGCCGACGACAAAATCCACCGAGAACGGCGATATCACCATGTTTGAAATGAAGCAGCCGATAAACAGCCCCGGAATGGCGGCGGGCGTGAAGTACGGGAGCACCGTCAGCGCTTCCGATATCCGCACCTGCAGCCAACCGTAACTGATGGGCGCAGCCGCTATGGTCAGCGCCGCGTAGACGCCGCCGATCACCGCGGCCGTCAGCCAAAACCGCAGGCTTCTGTTCGTTTTTTTCTCATTCATATCAGGAATATCCTTTCGCATATAACGGCGCCGAGATACAGCATCGTAACGGCCATCGCGACGGCGTCCCGGAACCGGAATTTCAGCGGGTTCAGCTTGGTGCGCCCCTCCCCGCCGCGGTAACAGCGGGCTTCCATCGCCATCGCGAGATCCTGCGCGATGCGGAACGCGCCGACAAACAGCGGCACGAACAGCGGGATCATCGCCTTGCCGCGCTTTATCAGGCCGCCGGTTTCAAAGTCCGCGCCGCGCGCCTGCTGCGCCTTCATTATCTTATCGGTTTCGTCGAGCAGCGTCGGGATAAACCGCAGCGCTATCGTCATCATCATCGCCAGCTCGTGCGCGGGCAGGCCGAAACGCCGGAACGGGCTGAGCAGGCTTTCGATGCCGTCCGTCAGTTTCATCGGCTTCGTCGTGAAGGTCAGCATCGAGCAGCCGATTATCAGAAAGATGATCCGGAGCGCCATATAGCACGCGTTATACAGGCCCTCCTCCGTGATTTTCAGGAACTTCCACTGCCACAGCACGTCGCCCCTCGTCATAAAGACATTCAGCACGAAGGTGAACAGTATAATAATGAGTATCGGCTTCAGCCCCCGCATAATAAATTTCAGCGGGACTTTCGACACGCCGATGACCGCGATGATCGATGCCGCGATCAGGATGTATCCGTAGAATGAATTGATGATAAACAGCGACGCGATGTAGGCGAAGGTGATGAATATCTTCAGCCGCGGGTCTATCTTGTGTATAATGCTGTAGCCGGGGTAATACTGGCCTATCGTGATGTCGCGTATCATTTCCCGCCTCCGATAAGCCCGCCGAGAGCGTCTTCGATGTCGCGCGCCGTCAGCATTACGCGGCCAAACGCGATCCCCCGCGCCGCGAGCATGCCCGCGAGTTTCGTCGCGGGAGGAAGCCCGAGACCGATATTCGTGAGATACGCGCTGTCCGCGAAAACCTCGCCGGGAGCGCCGCTGCGCACCAGCTTTCCGCTGTCCATAACGAAGATCCTGTCCGACATCTCCGCGATATCGTCCATATTATGCGAAACGAGGATCACGGTGCTGCCCGTTCTGTCCTTTATCGAACGCACCATTTCGAGAATATCCGAATGCGCCTTCGGATCGAGCCCCGCCGTCGGCTCATCGAGGATCAGGGTTTCCGGCTGCATCGCGATAACGCCCGCTATCGCGACCCGCCGCTTCTGCCCGCCGGAAAGTTCAAAGGGCGAACGCTCCGCGAATTCATCCGCGTCAAGCCCGACCATTGACAGCGCTTCCCGCGCGCGCTCCGCCGCTTCCTCGTCGGACAAGCCGAGATTTTTCGGCCCGAAGGAAACGTCCTTGAGCACCGTTTCATCGAAAAGCTGATATTCGGGATACTGGAACACGAGCCCGACCTTCTTGCGGATATCGCTCATCTTCACTTTCTTATCCGTAATATCTGTGCCGCCGATGAAAATTTTTCCCTCGCCCGGTTTGAGTATGCCGTTCAGATGCTGGATCAACGTCGATTTTCCCGAACCCGTGTGGCCGATAATGCCGACGAACTCCCCCGCCCGGATATCGAGGCTGATATCGTCAAGCGCCATCGTTTCGTAGGCAAGCCCTTTGTTATAGACATGCGTCAGATGTTCAACGCGAATGCCCGCGCCGCCGGACTGCTCCGGTAATTCCGGTGGCGGTAACCCGCAGGCGCCGCTCTGCGCAGCGGAACCGTTTCCCCGCGTTACCGAGGCGGGAATCGGCGAAGCGGAACCGTTACTGTGCGCGATGGAAGGTGAAACGTGCCCGCCGGAATCGTCCCTCCGTGCGCTTATTACGCCGCCCTGAGTTTCAGCGGTCCACGCGGCAAGCGCCTCGGCCGTCAGAAGATCGTGCGGCACATCATGCCCGCGCTCCCGCAGCCGCTGAGCGATCCGCACCGCAAACGGAAGCCGCAGCCCGAGATCCTCTATCTCCGCACCGCGCGAGAATATTTCCGCGGGCGTCCCCTGCATCGCGATGCGCCCGCCATCCATAATGACGAGGCGGTCGCTGTGTATCGTTTCTTCCATGAAGTGCGTAATGAGAATGATCGTGATGCCCTCCGCGTTGAGTTTCGCGAGAATGTTCATCACCTCATCGCGGCCCGACGGGTCGAGCATAGCCGTCGGCTCGTCAAAGATGATGATATCGGGCCTCATCGCCACGACCCCCGCAATGGCAACGCGCTGTTTCTGCCCGCCGGACAGGAGATGCGGCGCCATCTTGCGCTGGTCATACATATCGACGGAATCGAGCGCGACGCGGATACGCTCCCGTATCTCGTCCGCCGCAATGCCGAGATTCTCCGGGCCAAACGCAACGTCGTCCTCCACGACAGCGGACACGAGCTGATTATCGGGGTTCTGGAATACCATGCCCACGCGCCGGCGTATCTCCCACAGCACATCGCCATCCGTGGTATCATAGCCGTCCACGCGGACGCTCCCGCCGCTCGGCAGCAGCAGCGCATTGATATTCTTCGCGAGCGTCGACTTGCCCGAACCGTTCCGCCCGATAATCGACGTGAAACTGCCGCGCCCGATAGCAAGGCTCACGCCGTCCAAAGCGCGCACCGCCGTACCGTCCTCGTCGCGAATATACTCGAAGACAAGATTTTCTATACTTATTATATTATCTTGAGGCATAACTCTATTATTATATAATATTTCGCCCCGAACGAGAATGGCTGAGAAATTATTATAAGGGGCATCTTTTCGGGCGCATGGGGCTACGCCCCACCGGGCTTAGGGTATAGGAACCCATCCAGATCCGGTCCACAGAAGCGGATTTTCCCCAGAACTTCGGCAAATTTTAAGCACGTACCACCAGTATGCTCTTAAAATTATGCCTG
>JAISEX010000031.1 GCA_031263875.1 Eubacteriales Family XIII. Incertae Sedis bacterium
TTTGCGAGATTTTTTCGGGTGGTGATTTTTGATGGAATCGCGAATTTTTTTGGTATTTTCGCATGATGGGAATGGTGAGTTTGGTAAGGGGAAAGGGGGACGGCAGGGAAATGGAGAAGGCTTGTGTTGGGTTTTATCTCGCGGGGTTTGGTGCGCGTGTGAAAAAAGGGGACGCCGTATATGGGGTGAGTAGATCGTGTACTTTTCTCGCGACGCGACGGCGATGCGAAGCAGCGCCCAAGGGGAGATAGGGTAAAGGGAGCTATACGAACCCGATCCGCAGAAGCGGATTTTCCCCAGCACTTCGGCAAATTTTAAGCACATACTACCAGTATGCACATAAAATTATGCCTGCGTTCTGAGAAAAATCCGTCTTCCGGGGATTCTATGACCTGATAATGGCAGTATTTCAGCGCAGACGAGGCAGCAGGACGAAGGCGTACTGGTGGTACGCCAAGGACGATAACGAAGACTGTGCTGAAATACTGCCATTACAGGCGGGTTCGTATAGCTCCCTTCACCCTAAGGGGAAGGCACTTCCCCTCATCGGAGCCGTGCCGAACGGTACGGCGGATCACCGTTCCGGGGGTGACAGGACGCAGGAACCGAAGGTGACGCAGTCCGCCGAGAGGGGGCAGCGCCCCCTACGGAGAGCGAAGTGAGGCGAAGCCGAACGAAGCGACGCGCACGGTAGAGCGCCACGGGCTGAAGCCCTGCGCTCCTCGATGTGCGAGGTACAACGGAGCTGAAGCTCCTGTACCTCTGCCAAGGGATAGGAGGGGTGCGGTAGCAGCCGCGGCGCGGACGCGAACGCAAGAAGACATTGAGCGTCGGGAACGGCGACGATTAAAATCCCCCACGGTCGTCCTACGCGCCGGGGCCGGAGCCCCATGCTCTGTTTTACACTGCGGCTAAAGCCGCGTAAAACAGGCACCGGTGGGGCACGGGAGAATAAGAGCCGTTTTTCGTGAATACACGCGTAAGACCGTTCCGCGATCACTTACAAACTCATGCCCGCGTGCCCCATGCGCCCACATTATTAACAGCGATTGCTCCAATCCTCGATTTAGCGATTTCGGAACACACCCCCTGCGGTGGCGCGGAAATCGAGGCCAACCGTGACGCTGAGGGGCTCTCTGTGATACACTAGGTAGCAATGGAAGTGAAGAAAAACCTCAGAAAAGAATTGAATGCGCGAATAGCGGCGCTGACGCCCGAATACGTCGCGGAATCCGACGCGGCAATACTGGGGGCGGTTCTCGCCTCGGACGAATACGCCGCGGCGCAAATTATTTTCACCTATGCCGGTGTCAAAAACGAGGTGGCGACGCTGCCGCTGATCGAGGCGGCGCTGCGCGCGGGCAAGCGCGTCTGCGTCCCGCTCACCTATCCGGGCGGCATGATGGACGCGGCGGAAATTGGGAACGCCGCGGAGCTCGCGGAAACTCCGTGCGGGCTTTTTGAGCCGGTAACGTATAATGTGATTACTCCGGAGAACATCGACTTTATTCTCGTGCCCTGCCTCTCGTGCGATCCGTTCGGAAACCGGATCGGTTACGGCGGCGGCTATTACGACCGCTATCTGAAAAGGACCGCGGGCGCCCGCGCGTATGCGGCCGTTCGCGGCGAATTGCTCAGTATGCATGTGCCGGAGGGGAAAAACGATATCAAGGTGGATGGGTATTTTTCGGAATCGGGGCTGTTTAAAAGTATTTCAATGGTGTAATATGCGCGCCGGGCTATCACCGGGGTGGCGGCATGATGAGAGGGCTTACGTCGGGTTTCGGTTCTCGCGCGTTTTGACGGGCGGGTGGCAACGGGTTCGCCAGAGGGAAGGACGGATATGCCTGTTACTTTTCTCGCACAGGGGAGCGAGGCAACGTTCGCTTCCTGCGGTCGCTTCGCTGTCCTGTTTTACCTTGCGGCTGAAGCCGCGTGAAACAGGCGAAGCCGAGCGACGCGCAAGGGATAGGAGGGGTGCGCAGCAGCCGCGAAGCGGCCGAAGCGAACAGCGGAGCCCCGAATAGCCCGGTGGGGCTGTCCCCATTGTGCTTAAAATTTTTTGATCGTTAAAATTTTAACAATTGGGTCGCCTCGTTCATTTGAGGACAGCCCCATGCGCCCCAAAATATCTACCTCGTCCGAAAGATTGTTTGTCACGCTCGCTGTCCACAGTAAAATTATAATGAAATGAACCCGCGGAATATTTTTCCATTCGGCCAACCGCAAACCCGCTTGCGCCTCAGCCACAATCGTCTACGCTCGCCATATTCGATCTCATTAACGCTCTACTGCTTCCGTCTCAACTTCCCGACGCGCGCCCGCAGCCGTTCGCGGAACAACGGGACGTTTTCATCGCGCTTGTCTATCTCGTCGTACTTGACGCCGAATATCGTCATGAGGAATATAAACAGCGGCACGCCGATAAGCAGACCCCAGACGCCGATATATTTTTCCGCCACGAGCAGAATGATAAACACAAAGCTCACGGGCAGACGCGTCCGGTTCGCCATCAGTTTCGGGTTCAGGATGTAGGCTTCCACCGCGTGGATCACAATCACCATTATCAGCACTTCGATGACTTTCGTGAAGCCGCCGATGTTGAAGGCGATGATCGTCAGCGGCACGAGCGAGATAATGACGCCCGCGACGGGTATCAGCCCGAGCAGGAATATCATGACGCCGAGGCCCCAGATAATGCTGCGGAAACCGAGCAGCCCAAGGATAAGGATCGAGAGCCCGCTGTTGACGAAGGCTATCGTGATCTGCACTTTCATGACCTTGCCGAAGGTGCGGCAGAAGTTCACGCCGAATACCATGAAGTAATGATAGATAAACGCGATGCGGCTATGGTACAGCACTTCGCCGAATTTATGTATCTTGCCTTTTTCGAGCAGCAGGATAAAACTCACCGCCATCGCGAGCAGGATATTCAGGCTTAATTTCCCGATGTTTAAGAGGCCGGTCAGCATCATGTTCCCGACCTTGTCGAAATACGAATTCAGGTCGATATCGATACTCTCGACAAGCGACCGGATCGCCGGGTCGAAATTGGCGAGGATATCATCAAAGTTGAATCCGATAAACGAATTGGCGATGTCGCTCGTCTGGTCGATCAGTATCGGCACGAAGGCGATGGTGCTCAGCGCCAGCAGCGCGATCCCGATAATAAACACGCACACCAGCAGCACTCCGTCCGGCAGGCGCGAGAGCGGCGTGCGTGATACCGCGCGTTTCGTCATCTTCAGCGCGTAGTAAAAGATAAAGGTCAGGATAAACGTCAAGATCGCGAGATCGAGCATAAACCATATGGTCACGAAAAATCCCGCCAAAACTATTATCGATATGACCTTGTCGCGAAAACTGATGTTACTCAGTTTCGGTATTTGTACCCCATCGTTGTCCATAATCCTATTATACCCTATAAAACTTCGCCGCGACGTCGACATCGGTAATGCGCGTGGCCCTGACGTTCGGATCCTGTTCTTCTTTCGTCATAAGTTTGCCGCGCACGATGATGACCGCGCCCTCGTGCAGCAGTTCCGCCGCCTCGGTGTATTCCTTCCCGAAGACGATCAGTTCGGCCTCGCCGTAATGGTCTTCGACGCCCACGAACGCCATCAGGTCGCCGCGCTTCGTCAACTGCGTGCGGACGCGCGATATCAGCGCGACCATGCAGACGGACCGGCGGTCGACGTTCCCGAATTCGGTATGCCGGTGTATCACGTCGCTCGTTATAAACGTATTATCGTCCTTCGCGATCTTCTCGATAACGTCTTTGTAATCGTCAAGCGGATGGCCTGACAGGTAGATGCCGATGGTTTCCTTCTCCCAGCCGAGTTTCGTCATCACGTCCAATTCCGGCAGAACCGGCAGCTCGATGTTGATATCGGCGTCGCTCATCACGTCGGGATTGAGTTCGAGTAATGTCATCTGTCCCGCGACGTTCGCCCGGTTCGCTTCGCGGAGGCGCACCATCATCTTTTCGATCACCGCAAAATGGCGCGCGCGGTTCGGTTCAAGCTGGTCGAACGCGCCCGACTTTACGAGGTTTTCGACCGCCGTCTTATTCAGCCGTTCAATATCCACCGACTTCAAAAAATCGAGCAGGCTCGTGAACGGCCCGTGTTCGTCCCTCGTGGAAATAATCATGTCCGAAGCGCCGCCGACGCTCTTGACGCCCTTCAGCCCGTAACGTATCTTGCCGTCATGCACGGAAAAATCCCGGTCGCTTTCGTTGATGTCCGGCGGAAGCACCTCTATGCCCATCTCCACGCTGTTGCGCGTGTAACGTGTGATCTGCGCGATCTGCCCGCCCATGAAACTCGTCATCAGCGCCGCCATCAGCTCGGCGGGATAATAGGCTTTCAGCCAGGCGGTCTGATACGAAAGCACGGCGTAACACGCGGCATGGCTTTTATTGAAGGCGTACGACGCGAAACTCTCCATGCGGTCGAATATCTCGTTCGCGACTTTTTCCGGGACGCCGTTCGCGACGCAGCCCGGCACGATTTTATTCCCGTCCTTGTCCTTCAGACCGTGAACGAAATTCTTGCGCTCCTTCTGCATCACTTCGGTCTTCTTCTTGCTCATTGCGCGGCGGACTTCGTCGCTGCGCCCGTAGCTGTAACCCGCGAGCTCGCGCACGATTTCCATGACCTGCTCCTGATCGATCAAGACGCCGTAGGTCGTCCCGAGGATGGGTTCGAGTTTCGGGTGCAGGTAATCCGCCTTCTCCGGATTTTTTTTATTCGCCACATAGGTCGGTATGTAATCCATCGGGCCCGGCCGGTACAGCGCCACGCCCGCGATAATATCCTCGAAGACCGTGGGTTTCAGGCGCTTCAAAAAGTCCTTCATCCCCTGGCTTTCAAGCTGGAATATGCCGTCCGTATTGCCGCTGCTTATCAGCTCGAACACCTTCGGGTCGTTGAGTTTCATCGTCGAGAAGTCGATTTTCACGCCGTGGTTCTCCTCGATCTGCGTGATCGCGTCGCGTATGACCGTCAGCGTCCTGAGCCCGAGGAAGTCCATCTTCAGCAGACCGAGCTCCTCTATCGTCACCATCGTGAATTCCGTACTCACGCCGTTATCGGAAAAATAGAGCGGCACATATTCGTCGATATCCTTCTTCGCGATAACGACGCCCGCCGCGTGCGTGCCCGTATTGCGCGGAAGCCCCTCGAGATCGAGCGCGACGCGGAACAGCTTGTCGAAACGTTCATCGTCACGCGCGCCCCGCAGCTCGTCGCTTTTTTCGAGCGCCTCTTTCAGCGAAATGCCGAGAACGTCCGGCACCATTTTCGCGACACGGTCGACCTCGCCGTAGGGTATTCCCATTACGCGCCCGACGTCCCGGATAACGGCTTTCGTCTTCAGCTTACCGAAGGTCACGATCTGCGCCACCTTCGAAGCGCCGTATTTTTCGATAACGTAATCGAGCACCTCGCCTCGCCGCTCGTAGCAGAAATCGATGTCGAAGTCCGGCATGCTGACGCGCTCCGGATTGAGGAAACGCTCGAAGATCAGCCCGTATTCTATCGGGTCGAGATCCGTAATGCCGAGCGTGTACGCCACGATACTGCCCGCGCCGCTGCCGCGCCCGGGGCCCACCGCGATGCCGTTGTCCTTCGCGAAGCGGATAAAATCCCAGACGATGAGGAAGTAGGTGACAAAGCCCATGTTCTCGATAATGCCGAGCTCCTTATTCGCGCGCTCCAGATGTTTCGGCGCATCGGCGCCGTAACGCTTGTCAAGTCCGGTCATTGTCAGCTCGCGCAGATACTCGGCGTGCGTCATTCCCTCCGGGACTTCAAAATCCGGCAGATGTCGGCCACCAAACTCTATCTCGACGTTGCACCGCTCCGCGACCAGCGCCGTATTATCCAGCGCCTCGGGGTGATCCGGAAAGAGCTCGCGCATCTCCGCCTCGCTCCGGAAATAAAACTCGTCGTTCGGAAAGCGCATACGCCGCTCGTCCGCGAGTTTTTTACCGGTCTGGATGCAGAGCAGCGCGTCGTGGGAATCCGCGTGTTCGCGTTTTATATAATGCAAATCGTTCGTCGCGACGAAGGGTATGCCCGTTTCCTCGTGCAAGCGGTTCATCATCGGCAGGATTTTCGCCTGCTCGGGCATGTGGTGTTCCTGCAGTTCGAGGAAAAAATTCTCCTCGCCGAATATCTCCCGAAACTCCAGCGCCTCCTTCTTCGCCCCCGCGTAATCGTCCGACAGGAGCTTGTTCTGCACATCGCCCGCAAGACAGGCCGAGAGCGCTATCAGCCCCTCGCTGTACTGCCGAAGCAGCGGCTTGTCCACGCGCGGCTTATAATAGAAACCCTTCGTGTACGCCATCGAAACGATTTTCATCAGGTTTTTATAGCCCTGATTATCCTTCGCAAGCAGCACGAGATGCCCCGTGTGCTTGTCCTTCGTCGGGTCGCGGTCTTCCATGCCGCGCATCGCCGTATAGACCTCGCAGCCGAGTATCGGCTTGACGCCGGCCGCGCGCGCCGCCTTATAAAAATCGATGACGCCGAACATATTTCCGTGGTCGGTGATCGCGAGGCTTTTCATGCCGTTGCTTTTCGCGGCGTCGACGAGTTCGTTTATGCGCGCCGCGCCGTCAAGTAAACTGTATTCCGAATGTACGTGCAGGTGAATAAATGCCATGTGTTCTCTTTAACTTTCTAATGGGGTTCAGTAACTGGTTCCGCCGGTTCCGCGAGCCGTGCCTTCGCCTTCAGGCGGCGGCGCGTATCGTCACGCAGCATGCTGTATATCACGGACGTCAGCGGAACGCCGATAATAATGCCGGCGATACCGTACAGGCTTCCGCCGATAAGCACCGCGAGCAGCACCCATATGCCGGGCAAACCGATGGATTTGCCGACGACCCGCGGATAGATGATATGGTTTTCGAGCTGCTGGAGCACGATGATAAATATAATGAAGGCGAGCGCCTGGATCGGACTGACCATCACGAGCAGCAGCGCGCCGACCGCCACGCCGATAATCGCCCCGATCACCGGTATCAGCGCCGTGAAGCCGACGAGCACGCCGAGCATAACAGCATAACGCGGATTGATCGCAAGCGAGCCGAGCGCCGTCAGCGTCCCGATAATAACGGCCTCGATGCACTGGCCCGAAACGAATTTCTCGAAGACGCGGCACGAGCGGTTCGCCAAACGGAGCAGGAAAGCCGCTTTCCGGTCGCTGAGATACGCGCGTGTCAAGCGTTTTAGTTGACGCGACAGCGTTTCCTTCGTCAGCAGTATGTAAAGCGCGAACACGAATCCGATAATGATATTCGTCAGCGTGCTGAACACACCGGCGGCGACATGCGCGACCCCGCTCGCGAGCGTGCTTCCCGCGCCCGAAACAAACGCCACTGCGCCGTCAACGATCTTCGTCAAATTATCCCGGAACAACTCGCTGAGATCGCCGCTCAATCCGAACCAGTCAAGTATTTCACTTGACTTCTCCTCGACCGTATCCATAAACTTGGGCGCAAGCGATACGATGGACGCGATCGTGTCCTTCAGCGTCGGGATTATCATCGCAAGCACAAAGGTGATGATGCCGAGCACGATTATCAGCGCAAGCAGCAGCGCGATAATACGCTTCGCCCGCTTCCGGATCGCCGCCCTCCGGCCGCCTGTTATTATCCCGCTGTCCATCTTCGCAAGAAGCCGGTTCTCGATAAATTTCATGAGGACGTTCAGGATAAAAGCCATGCAGATACCGATAATAAGCGGCATAAAAAGACCGATCACGTATCCGATCAGACCGATGGCGGCCCGGTAATTCAGGACGAGCCACAGGCAAAACGCCGCCGTGATTATTATGAGAATGATTTTTTTTATGCTTACCCTATCGAGATTCATAGTGATATAATTTTACCACAGAGAGGAGGGCTATGCCTAAACACTATGCCTAAGATTTCAAATGATTGGCTCGACGCCATAGGACCGGAATTCGAAAAGCCGTATTATACGGAGCTGCGGGGTTTTTTGAAGCAGGAATATTCGTCGCGCACGATATATCCTCCCGCGGAAGATATATTCAACGCCTTTCACTTTACGCCGCTCTCGCGCGTAAAGGCCGTTATAATCGGACAGGATCCCTACCACAACCAGCGTCAGGCGATCGGCGCCTGCTTTGCCGTACCGCCGGATCAACCGGAAATACCGCCGTCGCTCGTCAACATCTATCAGGAATTGCATGAGGATCTCGGCTGCTCCGTGCCGAACAACGGCTACCTGAAAAAATGGGCGGACGAGGGGGTGCTTCTGCTGAACACGGTTTTGACCGTGCGCGCGCATCAGGCGAATTCCCATCAGGGGCACGGGTGGGAGGTCTTTACGGACGCCGTGATCGCGGCGGTCAACGAGGTCGACCGGCCCGTCGTGTTCTTCCTGTGGGGCCGTCCGGCGCAATCGAAACGCCGCATGCTCAACAACCCGAAGCACCTCGTGCTCGAAGCGCCGCATCCCAGCCCGCTCTCCGCATACCGGGGATTTTTCGGCTGCCGCCACTTCAGCGCGGCAAACGCCTTTCTCGAAGCGAACGGCGCGGGGGCGATTGACTGGCAGATAGAGAATATTTGAGCGGAAGGGTTTGCGCCTAAGAATTTCACTCACCGTCGGCGGCACAACACGGAACGCCAGTATTTCAAGGCCGCGTCCCATTCGGCAGCCGGTAATTGCTGAATTCGCGATTCGCCGCTTTGGGTCGCGCTTATTGACAACGGCAATTGGTTTTGCCGCCTGTCTTTGTTTTATCGCGTTTTTCGCTCATACGGCTCATACGGCGCGGATAAAATATTTGCGGGCATTAGCGTTGTAACGAAATTAGAATTAAATACAGCAAGCGTAAACACTTACGGCTTACTTCCAATGGGATTTGCGGTGAGGTGGTTTCCGTAATATTCCATTAAGTTAATTTCGTTACTGCTCTCTTCCCCCGCCCCTAATTCCGCAGGCTGTGCATCGGCGCGGGTATTTTGCCGCCGCGCCCTATCATCTTCGCGGGGGAACCGCCGTTGATCGCCATCACGGGGCCGCGTCCAAGCAGGCCGCCAAAGTCGAGATATTCCCCGACGTTTTTTCCGACGGCGGGTATCACGCGCACGGCAGTCGTCTTGCCGTTCACCATGCCGATCGCCGCTTCATCGGCGATAAGGCCCGAAATCACTTCCGGCGCGGTATCGCCCGGTATCACGATCATATCGAGCCCGACCGAGCAGACGGCCGTCATCGCTTCAAGTTTTTCCAATGTCAACGAACCGCTCTCGGCCGCGGCTATCATGCCGGCGTCCTCCGAAACCGGAATAAAAGCGCCCGAAAGCCCCCCGACACTCGATGACGCCATCACGCCGCCCTTCTTCACCGCGTCGTTCAAAAGAGCGAGGGCCGCCGTCGTGCCGCAAGCGCCCGTCTGCGACAGCCCGATTTCCTCGAGTACCGAGGCGACGCTGTCCCCGATCGCGGGCGTCGGCGCCAGCGATAGATCGACGATGCCGAACGGGAAACCGAGCGCCGCCGCCGCCTCCGAGCCGACCAATTGCCCCATACGCGTCACCTTAAACGCCGTCTTCTTGATCGTTTCCGCAACCTGCGTAAAATCCGCCTCATCGGACAGCTCTTCAAGCGCCGCGCGCACCGCGCCGGGTCCCGACACGCCGACGTTTATCACGCAATCCGGTTCCCCGCTGCCGTGGAACGCCCCCGCCATAAACGGATTATCCTCCACCGCGTTGCAGAAGACGACCAATTTGGCGGCGCCGATACACTGCCGGTCCGCCGTCGCCTCCGCCGTCTTCTTCACGATACCGCCCATTATCCGCACCGCGTCCATATTGATGCCGGAGCGCGTCGAACCGATATTGACGCTCCCGCAGACGCGTTCCGTTTCGCCGAGGGCCCGCGGCAGCGTTTCTATCAGCGCCACGTCGCCGGGCGAAAAACCCTTATGCACGAGGGCCGAATAGCCGCCGATAAAATTAACGCCGACCTCCGCAGCCGCCCGCTCCAGCGCGAGCGCGTAACGCACCGGATCGCCCCCACTTACGCCCGCGAGCATCGCGACAGGCGTCACGGATATCCGCTTATTCACGATCGGAATGCCGTACTTGTTCTCGATGGACTCGCACACGCTCACGAGATTTTCCGCGCGCGCCGTGATCTTCGAAAAGACCTTCCCGCACGAACGATCGATATCCGCATCGGCGCAATCCAAAAGCGAAACGCCCATCGTCACCGTCCTTATATCCAAATTTTCATCCTGGATCATGGAGATCGTTTCCATGATATCGGCCATATTCAGCATACGCGCTCCTTACCTTCGTTCCTTATATGCGGTGCATCGAATTGAAAATATCCTCGTGCATCACGTGGATCTTCATGCCCGCCGCGTTCTCCGTAAGCCGCGTTTCAAGCTCCGCCACGCTGGTCGACATCTTCTCCATATCGATCAACATCACCATCGCGAAATAGTCCTGCAGCACCGACTGCGTCACCTCCATAATGTTCGCGTTCACGTCGGCGCACACATTGCTCACCTTCGCGAGAATGCCCACCATATCCTTGCCGATTACCGTTATAACAGCCTTCATAGTTTCCTCATTTCCGCTTGACTCTGAGAACTCTATTCGTTCTCCCGATATTTCTTTTGGCGCATGGGGCTGCGCCCCACCGGGCTATCCGCTGCAATTCCTCGGCCCCGGTGGGGCCTGCGGAATTTGCCTGTTTTACGCGGCTTCAGCCGCAATGTAAAACAGGACAGCGAAGCGACCGCAGGGAGCGGAGGAGTGAGCGTAGCGAACGTTCCGCTGCTATCCCTTGCGCGTCACAACGCTCACTTCGTTCGCGTTGCTCCCTATCATCGTCCCCACTGCAGACGTGGGTTTGAGATGTAACGGCTCTTTGTCCTCCAGCTCCCGCAGCCCACATGCCATCGCCGCCACCTCAGACGTGCGCCCCGGCTATGACGGCGCCACCCGGAATCATGGTGGCTGGCGGCACGATGAGAAAGCTCACGCCACACTTCTCCTGCCCGCTCCTGTAGCCGATTGCACAATGAACCGGTACGCCGGGATAAGGACGGATACGCCGCACATTTTGCCCGCTCTTTTCGCGCACGGTAGAGCGCCACGCGGCGGAGCCACTGCGCTCCTCGATGTGCGAGGTACGACGGAGCTAACGTTCGCTACGCTCACTCCTCCACTCGCTGCGCTCGCTTCGCTGTCCTGTTTTACATTACAATGCGGCGCAGCCGCGTAAAACAGGCGAAGCTCCTGTACCTCTGCCAAGGGATCGGAGGGGTGCGCAGCCCCGCGTAGCGGGGCCGAAGCGAACGCGCAGCCCCGCAGAACCCGGTGGGGCTGTCTTATCATGTTCAAGGCACATTATTATTAAATTTTTAACAACCGGGCCGCCTCATTTATTTCAAAACAGCCCCATGCGCCCGAACAAATGCCCCAAAACCGACCCCGCGCCGGGGATCAGGCTTTCTCCGCCGCGGCTATCCTGATGCACAGACAGAGTATGCGCATCGTCGTGTCGAGCTCGCCGAGCGTCGGATAGGTCGGCGCGATACGGATATTGCTGTCACGCGGATCCTTGCCGTAGGGCCAGGTCGCGCCGGCGCCCGTCAGCACCACGCCCGCCTCCTTCGCGAGAGCCACGACCCGCGACGCGCAGCCGTCGGGCACGTCGATCGACACGAAATAACCGCCCATTGGCGCCCGGTACCGCACGATGCCGTTCTCCGCAAATTCGCTGTCCAGATATTTTAGCACCAGCTCAAAGCGCGGCCGCAGCAGAGCGGCGATATTCTTCATATGCGCTCTGATGGCATCGGCGCTGCCGCCGAAAAGTTTCACCGTGCGCATCTGGGTTATCTTATCGTAGCCGATGGTCTGCTTGCCGATATGGGCGAGCACCTCCTTTACGTTCGCGGGCGAGGACGTGACAAGACTGATGCCGCCGCCCGGGAACGTTATCTTCGATGTGGAGAAATAATAGAATACGCGGTCCGGATTCCCCGCTTCCCGCGCGCACGTCAGGATGTTCGTCACGCGGTGTTCCTCGAAAATATGATGCACGCCGTAAGCGTTGTCTTCGAATATGCGGAAATGCGGATCCGCCGTCTTCATCCGCGCGAGCCGCCGCACGGTTTCCTCCGAATAGACGACGCCCTCGGGATTCGAGTAGAGCGGCACGCACCAGATCCCCTTGACGGACGCGTCTTCCGCAGCGAGTTTTTCGACCACATTCATATCCGGGCCGTCCGCCGTCATCGGCACCGGTATCATTTCCGCGCCGAAATCCTCCGTCAGCGCAAAATGCCGGTCGTAGCCGGGCACGGGGCACAGTATCTTGACGTTCGCCTCCCGCACCCACGGTGTGCTGCCGCCGATACCGAAATTCCACAGCAGGCCGAAGACCGTATACATATGGCTCAGGCTGCTGTTCCCGCCGAGGATCATCTGCTCCGCGGGCACGCCGAGCAAATCGGAAAACATACGCTTGCATTCCGGCAGCCCCGCAAGCACGCCGTAATTCCGTATATCCGTTCCGTCCTCGGACAGATACGTGTCGAGCCCGTCAAGCATTCCGTTTGACAAGTCGAGCACGTCGCCCGACGGCTTTCCGCGCGACAAATCGAGCTTCAGCCCCCGCGCCTTATATTCCTCAAATTCCTTCATTAAACCCTGTAAATCACTCATGTCTTCGCTTCCTCTTGTCCTCACATCACTGCATTAACCATGACTTATAATTATAGCATAATACGTACCCGGCAGCCGTTAAAATCTTACTCATCGCGGACAGCGAGCCGCAACGTTCGCAGATCGAGAAACTGGTGACACCGTTATGTCATTGCGGCCGCCGAGCTGCAATCCCGCAGATCGAAGTATCTATTCGGGCGCATGGGGCTGTCCTGCAAGCTATTTATAAAAGATACTTTTGAAAACGCTGGTCGTGCCAATTTCCATATTTTTCCTCAACCCAGAACAGCCCCACCGGGCTATCCGGGGCTCCGCGTTCGCTCCGGCCGCTTCGCGGCTGCTACCGCACCCCTTCTATCCCTTGGCAGAGGTACAGGAGCTTCAGCTCCGTCGTACCTCGCACATCGAGGAGCGCAGGGCTTCAGCCCGTGGCACTCTACCGTGCGCGGGAAGCGCGAGAAAAGTCTACAACACGCCCGTCCTCATACGGCGAACAGGTGCATAGCCTAAGCAACACAAAAAAACGAGAACCAAACCCAACGCAAGCCCCCACCCTCCGCCGTCCGCGGGAAGCGCGAGAAAAGTACGCGACACGCTCGCCATTATACGGCGAACCAGCCTCTCTTCCCCACACCAAAACACGCGAGAAACGTCACCAGGCGCAAGCCCCCACCCTCCGCCGTCACCCGTCATCGCGGCTCTACAAATTCGACCCTCCCAACCCGCCGGGAAATTTTCAATAAATTCAATTATTATAGGAAAATGGCCGCTTTTTATAAGCCGCACATGAACGATTGAAGTGAGGAAAGGGAAATTATTATCTCGGCAATTAATAGTCGGAACAAAGCGGCGAAGATTTTCGTCAGTATGCGAGGCGGCAGAACCGCGCATACCGGCCGTATGTAACGTTCGTGTCCTGCGGCCACTCACTCCTCCGCTCGCGTTGCTCGCTTCGCTGTCCGTTTTGCCAGCCGAAGCAGAGCTTCAGGGCAAAAAGGCAATGTTCGCGCCCTGCGGTCGCTCACTCCTCCGCTCGCATTGCTCGCTTCGCTGTCCGTTTTGCCAGCCAAAGCAGAGCTTCGGGGCAAAAAGGCAATGTTCGCGCCCTGCGGTCGCTCACTCCTCCGCTCGCATTGCTCGCTTCGCTGTCCGTTTTGCCAGCCGAAGCAGAGCTTCGGGGCAAAAAGG
>JAISEX010000033.1 GCA_031263875.1 Eubacteriales Family XIII. Incertae Sedis bacterium
GGGAGACGGCTAGGTAGTCGAGGACGTAGTCGTCGAAGAGGAGGCCGAGCGAGATGGGGACGCGCTTCGTGCCGCTGAGGGGATAGACCCTGTTGGCGAATATTTGAGACCAATCCTTGAGTTGCGCGATCGTTGGAGTTGAAAATTCGGTACAGATACTGATAATGCGCTGAGAAGAGCCGGATCGGACAGTTTTGGCAATCTGTGAGATGGAATCGAAAACTCCGTCGAACGCAGCGCGCTGTCGCGGGAATTGTCACGGCTGAAGGCCGACGGCGTGCTCAAGTACGGGAAGAACCGCTTTGAATTGGTGGGGGAGCGGGGTGCGGAAAATCGGCCCGGTAACGAACTTTCCGGTAATGTATAGCGTAATTATTTGTCTTTAAAATTATGCGGAAAACGCGGGGGATTATAGTATGGTAAAGTGCCTGGGGTGAGAAAAAATCACTGATCCCCTAGACGCAAGGGATTTTAAATCATAAAACACATCTTATTGATTTTATGTGACTTTTGCTCCATTTGAAACATATTCTTGCAATTGCCGGAGAGCAGTGGTATAATATGGACGATATGAAGAATCAAGTATTTATCGATGGACAAAATCTATGGTTTAGCACCGCCAAATCCGACGATCCGTGGACGGTGGATTTGACGCGTTTTCGCGTTTATGTGGAACGCAAATATGACGTCACCGAAGCGTATTATTTTATCGGCTATCGCATCGGCGAACATGAGGAAATGTACCGGCGGATCCGGGAAGCGGGCTACGTTTTGGTTTTTCGTGAACATCTCGCTCATATGGCGACGAAAAAGAAAGGCAATGTCGATACCGATATTGTGTTCAGCGTTATGCGAACCGTGGCGGAGGTGAAGGATGTGGATAAAATCTATTTGGTATCGGGCGACGGCGATTATTTTAAGATGGTGCAATATTTGATCGCAAAAGGCAAGTTTGGGCGGCTGCTCGCGCCGAACGAAAAACGCATGTCGTCACTCTACAAAAATTTTAATCCGGAATATTACGCCTTTCTCAATCGAAACGACGTCAAATATAAAATAGCGCGCCGGAATAAAAAAGCGGGTTCTTCTTAGGTAGTTAGCCGTTCGAATTGCCCGCGTCGGTATTATGGTATAAGTTTAGCAAGGAAATTCAGAATTGTCAAGGGAAATTTTTCTTTTGATTTTTCTTGCGGGAACATTGCGGCTATAACCCCAATGATAGACTTTACGGAGATGGCATGGAATGCCGCATATCTTCGCGCACGGGATAGGAGGGGTGCGCAGCAGCCGCGAAGCGGCCGGAGCAACGTTCGCTGCGCTCACTCCTCCGCTCGCGTTGCTCGCTTCGCTGTCCTGTTTTACACTGCGGCTAAAGCCGCGTAAAACAGGCGACGCGGAGCCCCGCATAGCCCGGTTTTTGGCGCGGAGCGAAGTGCAGCGCCCAAAATGCGCCCAAAAGAGATTTCCCTGTAATGGACCGTTTCATTGCTATTTTCCGCATGAATGCGCTATACTATTTTTGCACGCAAAGTATTCCGGGAGGTAACTATGTCAGAAACATGTCGGGTCACGTTTTCAGGTGACGGGAGAGAGGCGGTTTCCGCCGTCGTGGCGGCCGGTTCGTCGGTCCTCGAGGCGGCGCAGAAATGCGGGGTGGCTATCGACGCGCCGTGCGCCGGCAACGGCACCTGCGGGAAATGCGTCGTGACGCTCGTGTCCGGCGAACTCGAGAGCGAGCGGAACCGGCATCTTGCGGATGAGGATTACGCGGCGGGAAAGCGGCTCGCCTGCGTATCGCGGGTCGCGGGTGACGCCGAGATATACGTGCCCCCGTCGCTGGCCGCGTACCGGAACCGTATCCGCGTCGATAATGAGCCGTCTGCGGGCGCGCGGAATTACCGGGAGCTGCTGCGGGCGCGGGGATTCGCTCCGAACACGAACATACAAAGCGTCCCCGTCAGTGTCGGCGAACCGTCGCTTGACGACCCGATGGCGGACCGGGAACGGTTTCTCGCGGCGCTCGGCGGCCCGCACCGGGTTTCTCTTGCGGCGCTCAGAAAACTGCCGCTCGTTATGCGCGAGGCGGGATATGCGTTTCACGCGCTTGTCCGTGAGGCGGAGGGCGAGACTCCCGCAATTGTTCTCGACGTAGCGGCGGACGAACTGACGCCGTTTGGCATTGCGGTGGATATCGGCACGACATCCGTTTCCGCTTTGCTCGTGGATCTCGCGAACGGCGATATCATGGCGTCGGCAAACGCGGGCAACGCGCAGATTTGCTATGGCGCGGACATTATACACCGCATTATCGAGAGCGCGAAACCGGGCGGCGCGGAGCGGCTTCACCGCGCGATCATCGACGACTGTCTGGTGCCGCTTATCGGGGATATGTGCGCGGCGGCGCATATTCCGGCGGGCGCTGTCATGCGGGCGTCGTTTACGGGAAATACCACGATGATGCATTTTCTCGCGGGCGTGTACGCGGATCATCTGCGCCGGGAGCCCTATGTCCCGGCGTTTTTTGAACTCGGCGGGCTGCGCGGCGGCGATCTCGAACTCGGCATCCACGCGGACGCGCAGCTTTGCATCGCTCCGTCGGTCGGCAGCTATGTGGGCGGCGATATCACGGCAGGGGCGTTCGCGTCGGCGATGGCGGATTCGGAAGCGCTGTCGCTGTTTATCGACCTCGGTACAAACGGCGAGATCGTGCTGGGAAGCAGCGATTATCTAATGACCTGCGCGTGCTCGGCGGGGCCCGCGTTTGAGGGCGGCGACATCGCGTGCGGCATGCGCGCGACGGACGGCGCGATCGAGAAGTGCGTTATCGACGCCGAAACCATGACGCCGGCGTATTCGGTCGTCGGGGCGGAGGGCGCGGCACCGGTGGGTATCTGCGGCTCCGGTCTGATCGACATCGTGGCGGAGCTGTTCCGCTGCGGCATTATCGACGCGAAGGGCAAGTTCGCGCGCGAGGGCGGACGGATCACCACGGACGAATGGGGCATCACCTCGTTTACCGTCGCGTTCGCCGATGAAACGGAGGACGGCAGCGCGGTCTACCTTGACGACGCGGATATCGACAATTTTATACGGGCGAAGGGTTCGCTGTTCGCGGCGATCCGGACGATGCTCGAGGCGGTGGGCGCCGCGCCCGGCGATATCGAAAACCTGTTCATTGCCGGCGGTATCGGCAGCGGGATAAATTTTGCCAACGCCGTCACCATCGGCATGCTGCCAGATATCCCGCGGGAAAAATTCAGCTACATCGGCAATTCGTCGCTGGCGGGGGCGTACGCGGCGCTGATAAGCCACGAGGCGGCAGGCGCGGTGGACGCCACCGCCGCGCAGATGACCTACCTCGAGCTTTCGACCTATCCGGGGTATATGGACGAGCTGATCGCGGCCTGTTTTCTGCCGCACACAGACGCGTCGCTGTTCTCGCCGCGGTCAGGAGCGTAGAGGATAAGGCGAGTTTGGCGCGTAAAACGGCTTGTATCGTGAGGAAAAATATGGAACTATTTAATTCTTATGAACCGTTTTTATGCAAGGTGGCGGTGAATGATGTGATAATGTTCAGGTTGGGCGCATGGGGCGGTCTTTACGGAGAATGAGGCGGGTTCATATTACAAGGCTTGTTACGAAACCTTTGATGTGATCGGGTTTTGCGAAATGTGAAATAAGGTTAATTGATATGAATCGCAATTATGGCAGGACCGCCCCACCGGGCGTTCCGCTCCAATTCCGTTCATGATATGCTGTCATTCCAGACCTCGCCCCGGAATCCCCCGGACAGGGGTATCTGCGCGAGCGTAGTCCGCGGAATTTCCACTGCTATCCCTTGCGCGGCACACGCGAGAACCGCCCCTATCACGCCCATCCTCCTACGGCGTACCGGTGTATCGCCTCAGCGCCCGCAAAGCGCGAGAACCGGGCGCGAACGTGAGCATACTTACCCTGCCGTCACCCCGAAAGGGGAACGAAGTGGAAAAAATGCATTACGCCGCGAAAAATCAGCAAAATAAACTGGCTCGCGGCAGAGACCGCAGGGGTATCCCGGCATATTTCCGCGGGCAGTTATGAAAGGTAAAAGGCTATGACAACCCAGCGAATCCCCTTGCCGGACGCGTCCGAGCGGCCGAGCGCGGCGCCGATGAAGCATTATAAAGCGATTTACGCGCGGCAGGATCCGCAGGAGATTTCCGAACGCACGGGACTCAAATACGACGCGGAAACCGCTGCGTTTTCCCTATCCTTGCTCGGCTCGCCGCTGATGGTATCGCATCCGGACTTCACGCTTACCGAGGCTGCGGGCACGCCACGCGTCAATCCCTACGAACAGCTTCTCATTATACGGTATCTGACGGAGGGCCGTTACGTCGCGGGGTCGGGAAAACTCGTGTCTTATGAGGAACTGCCGTGGGGAAGCGTCTATATGCAAAATTTCCGCGGGCGGGTCATCGGGCGGCTCGCGCGCGAATTCGGCGCGGGGCCGAAACCCTTTTCCGCGGTCGTCGAAACGATGCCGAACCTCCGGTTTGAGCGGCTGGCTCGCGGCGACAGCAGTTACCGCATAGAATTTATCGACAAATTATTTGTCAATCTTATATACTATGAGAGTGACGACGAATTTCCCGCGTCGTTCCAGGTATTGTTCGACGATACCATCAAATACGCTTTTTCCGCGGAAGACGTCGCCGTCGTGGGCGATATCCTGATAGGGCGGCTGAAAGCGCACCGCAGCGCGATAGTGCCTCGGTAACTGACAGCAGGAATAAAGAGCCGGGGATTTTCAGCAGTATGCGAGACGGCGGAACCGCGCATACCGGCTGTACGCAACGTTCGCGCCCTGCGGCCACTCACTCCTCCGCTCGCATTACTCGCTTCGCTGTCCGTTTTGCCAGCCGAAGCAGAGCTTCGGGGCAAAAAGGCAATGTTCGCGCCCTGCGGTCGCTCACTCCTCCGCTCGCATTGCTCGCTTCGCTGTCCGTTTTGCCAGCCGAAGCAGAGCTTCGGGGCAAAAAGG
>JAISEX010000039.1 GCA_031263875.1 Eubacteriales Family XIII. Incertae Sedis bacterium
GTGGAGGAACTGGGCCTGCCGCTCGGCGACTATACGGGCGAAAACGCCAAATTCATCTCCGTTGCGAAAATGAGCACCGGCGGAAACGGCGAAAAATACGGGTCTTTCAATATTATAAAGGGTAAATCCTCACCGCTGAAAATCGCGTCGTTTGACGATTTTACGGAAGAAAGCGGGTACGAACAGGCGAAATGGGAGGATATCGACGTAACGTTTGCCGATCACCTGCCGAAAACCATAACGAAAGGGCGGGTGCAGAACGTCGCGCTGGTCGTTCCGTATTCGCTGAAATCGCAGTTCGAATTCCTCAATGCCGAGCAATATGGTTCCGATGTTCCCGACCTGACCTTCCTCTCGAGCGATCCGATGAAGTCGGCAGCGGAGATGGACCGCATTATCAAAGAAACCACCGGACTTACAGAGGGCAGCGGTTACTACCTGACGAATATGGCGGAGGAACTGGAGCAGAACCGCAGCATTATTCTGGTGGTCAACGTGTTCACCTACGGCTTCGTCGTCCTGATTTCGCTGATCGCCATCGCCAACGTGTTCAACACGGTTTCGACCGGCATCAATTTGCGGCGGCGCGAATTCGCGATGCTGCGCTCCGTGGGCATGACAGACCGCGGCTTCAACCGAATGATGAACTGCGAGTGCGTCTTTTACGGGCTGAAATCCCTGCTGTTCGCGCTTCCCGTCGCTGTGGGCGTCACCTATCTGATCTACCGCGCGATGATGAACGGCGTGGACATCGCGTTCAGCCTGCCGTGGGCCAGTATCGGCATCAGCGTACTCAGCGTGTTCCTCGTGGTGTTCGTCACCATGCTGTACGCGGTCGGCAAGGTGAAAAAAGCGAACGTCATCGACGCGCTGCGCGACGAATTGGCGTAAGAATGGCGAAACGCGTCATAGCGCCCGGGAATGCATCTTCTTTTTCGGGCGCATGGGGCTGTCCGCAAAATAAATAGGATGCTCCAACTGTTAAAATGTTAACAATTGGAGTATCCCAAACACGGCAGGACAGCCCCACCGGGCTATCCGGGGCTCCGCTTTGCTCCGGCCCCGGCGCGTAGGACAAGCGCGAGAAATGCGGAGCGTCCAAATTCCAGTTTATGGAACTTATTTGCGTCTATGCCCGCGCCGTGGCTGCTGCGCACCCCTCCTATCCCGTGCGCGGGACATACGCGCCATTCCGTGCCGCCTTTGAAAAGCCTGTTATCAAGGGGTTTGATTCGCAGTTGTGCGGGCAAAGTACGCGTCACGCTCATCCTGCCTCCGGCGAACTGCTTTACCGCATCAGCGCCAAAAGACGCGAGAAACAGAGATCGACGTGGGCCTTCTCCCCGTGCCGTCCCCCGGCTTCGCCCCGCTCCCTACAGCCTCTCCATCACGTCATGCTTCGTTTTTCCAAGCGCGTTCACATCATCCTTCGTCTTGCCGAGTACGTTCATCATCGCTCGCTTGCACGCGAAATAAACGATTGCATAGAGGATACCGGCCCCTATCGCGCAGCCGATAAGCGTAAAAATAAGTTGTAAAAGAGCGTCCATTTTTCCTCCCGTTGCGAGCTGTTTTGCAACCGCCAAAGCCTGTGCGAAACAGCAGAAAACACATGCTGCATTATTAACAAGGCTCATTACATAATAACCGAAATGAGGTATATTTTAATGATATACACACCCGGTCAAAATGTAAAGGACTATTTGTTTGCTTTTCTCACATATAATCGCGCACGGTAGAGCGCCACGCGGCGGACGCGCTACGCTCCTCGATGTGCGAGGTATGACGGAGCTAACGTTCGCTGCGCTCACTCCTCCGCTCGCGTTGCTCGCATGGGATGGGGCTCGGCTTCGTCTCGCAGCCGATAAGCGTTTATTCTTCCATCTTGCATATATCTAAATAATCTCCAAATATGGTGTTTTTCAAATCATTTTCTATCACCTTTTTTGCCATATCAAAATCTACAACAAGACAGTCAACTTCCATCGTTCCGCTTCCAATACTCCCGCCATCAACGTGTCCAAGTCCGGTCCATCCTAAAAGTTCATTTAAATACTCCTCAAGTTCATGACGTTTTTCAAGATATTGTTCTGTTCCGAAATCGTTAATAGTATATATGACTTCCAAAAAAGCCATTTCATCTTCTTCGAATTCTCTATAACCTTCTTTTATTTTATCCTCAAGTTCTTTTTTTACTTCTTTCCGACCAGAAAAGAGGTTAACATCCCGGTACTGTCCGCGTTCCCCCACAATGCCCCAATGAACGGTCATTGTATTCTTGTCGTCATTCCACGTTTCCCAATAGTGGAGTTCATTATTAATGAATTTATATAGTTTTATCATGCCTGTTAGTATCTCCTCTTGATGCAAAATCTAATCCCTCTAGAAACAAGTAATCACAGACGTCCCTTATAATCTGTTAATAGAACGATAATGCGATCGTCCTCGCAAATCATTACAGCCGCAGCGCACTCTCAAGCGCTACCTCCATCATATCCGTGAAGGTGTTCTGGCGCGTTTCGGCGTCGAGGGATTCGCCCGTCAGCAGATGGTCCGAGATGGTGCAGAGGGCGAGCGCCTCCTTGCCGGATTGCTGCGCCGTGACGTAGAGGCCGTAGGCTTCCATTTCGACCGCGAGGTGGCCGAGCTTGCCCCACTCTGTCGCCGCGCCCGACGCGTCGTAGAAAAGATCCGTCGAATAGAGGCTTCCGAACGTCAGCGGGATTCCCAATTCCTCAGCGCAACTATCGGCGGTCTTCAGCAAACGGTAGCTCGCAACCGCCGAAAAATGCCCGTTTACAGGGAATTGACTCATCGCGAATTCCGAATTTGTCGAAACGCCGACCGCCGCCACAACGTCACGCACGCTCACTGCGGGATTGATCGCCCCGGCCGTCCCGATGCGGATAATGTGATCCACATCGTAAAAATTGAATAGCTCATACGCGTGGATCCCCATCGAGGGCATGCCCATGCCGGACGCCATCACGGACACGGACCGGCCCTTGTACGTGCCCGTGTAACCCTGCGCGTACCGCACATTATTTACCAGTTTCGCGCCCTCAAGATACGTTTTCGCGATAAACTGCGCGCGAAGCGGGTCGCCGGGCATCAGCACCGTCTTCGCAAAATCGCCCTTCGCGGCGCCGTTCTGCGGCGTGGGCGTCGCCGCAGAATGCTTTTCCCCGCCCGTCTTTGCATAATTACTCATGTTTTACCTCATTTCTG
>JAISEX010000147.1 GCA_031263875.1 Eubacteriales Family XIII. Incertae Sedis bacterium
TCGGGACGACGCAGAAGGACGGTTCGCTGAAGGCCGCGCAGGACTTCAAGGATTCCGCTGAAAACGCGAAGACGGTTATCGCCGACGCGGGCGGCACATGGCTCGAAGTCGCCGATAAGGACGCGTGGGTCAGTCAGGCCGCGCCGATGCAGAAAGCATGGCCCGCAACCATCACGATCGACGGATTTGACGCGCAGGCGTACCTCGACGACGCGATAGCGATCGCAAATTCATACAGCAAGTAAGTAAACCGAAATTTACGAAGTGCATTTGCCTCTATGCCGCTTTGCGGCACAAACGAGCCAGAAAACTTGTTACGCGTTGAAGTTTCAATACTTGCGTGGAGGCAAATACATCTAATGCCGCGCGATTATTTTGCGCTTTGCGCAAAATCGCGCATGGCTGAAGTATGAAACAAGTTTCATACTTATGAAAAATGGTCTCCGCCGGGCGCCGGCGGAGGCCGTTGATCATATACCTTAATACGCAATTATTATTTATTACAACATAAGATTTTTTACACAAATAGAGCGAAAGGATATTCCTCATGTTGTCATTACCAACAATAGGCATTATCGGCATCATCGTCTTTTTGGTGCTGATATTTGCGGGAATGAACATTGGGCTGTCGCTGCTCCTCACGGGGTGCGTCGGGTTCTATATTATCAATCCGAACCTCGCGGCGGCGACGAGCATGGTCCAAATGACGGTCACCTCACAGGTCACCACATATTCGCTGATAGTGATCCCGCTGTTTATAATGATGGGAAACTTCGCGTACCAAGCGGGATTGTCGTCGGCGCTGTTCGACGCGGCGAATAAATGGCTGTCGCGCCTGCCGGGAAATCTCGCGTGCGCGGCTGTCGCGGCTTCGGCTGGTTTCGGCGCGATCTGCGGTTCGTGCGCGGCGACCTGCGCCACGATGGGCGCCATCTCGCTGCCCGAAATGCGCAAGCACGGTTATGCCGACCGGCTTTCGACGGGCTCCATCGCGATGGGCGGCACGCTCGGCATCCTGATCCCGCCGAGCACGCCGATGATCATCTACTGCATTATGGCAAATAACGTGTCGATCGGAAAGATGTTTGCCGCCGGTGTGCTTCCCGGCATTATGCTGGCGATACTCTGCATCATCACGATCGTGGTCCTCGTGAAGATACATCCGAATATCGCGCCGCCTCCGCAAAAATGCGGTTGGAAGGCGCGCTTCAAATCGCTGACGGGTCTGATCGGCGTGGTCGTGCTGTTCGGCGTGGTGCTCGGCGGCCTGTTCTCCGGCTTCTTCCCCGCGACGCAGTCCGCGGCGGTCGGCGCCTTTCTCGCGATCCTGCTGACGGCGGTCAATAGAAAACTGAGCTGGGCGAACTTCGTCAGCGCCATCCGCGACACGATAACGACGTTCGCGATGACCTTCCTGATCCTGATCGGCGCGACGGTATTCTCAAAATTCCTCGTGCTCACGACGATACCGAGTCTGATCGGCACAACGATAAAGGAAGCGGACATGCCGTTCTGGGCGGTCTTGATCCTGATGACGGTCGTCTATATTATTCTCGGCATGATAATGGACGAACTGCCGATGATCCTCCTGACGGTCCCGATCTTCCTGCCGATAGTGCTCGATTACGGCATCGACCCGATCTGGTTCGGCATCTATATTATCCTCGTAATGGAACTCGGAGCCATTGCGCCTCCCGTCGGCATGAACTGCTTTATTATTCAGGGCGTGTCGAAGGACATTCCGCTTTCGACGATCTACAAGGGCGCGCTCCCGTTCGTTATCACCATACTTGTGGCGGTGGTCATCATCTATTTCTTCCCGCAAATAGTGATGGTTATCCCGAATTCGATGGGTTAGGAGGCTGGCGCTATGTTTAAACTCGGAAAAATCGTCGGCAAGATCACTTTCGTCATCAGCCTGCTCAGTTACGCGGGCGTCCTCGCGATAATGCTGCTGAACGTGGCGGATATCCTGCTGACAAAATTCGCGCATCAGCCGATTTTCGGCGCGACGGACATGACGGAACAATTGCTGCTGTGTACGGTGCTCGCGTCGTTCGCGTACGGGCAATCCAAGAAAGCCCATATCAATATGACGATGGTAATAAAACATCTGCCGCGGGTCGTGAAGTTCCCGCTCTTTGGACTGATGGGGCTGCTGTCGACCGGCACCGCGGCCTTTATGGGCTACGCGGCGGTGCTGCAGGTCCAGACCGCGCTGTCGATCAATATGAAGACGGAAGTGCTCTATATGCCGAAATATCCGTTCTATATCGTCGAGGCCGTCTGCCTGTTCGCCCTCGCCCTCGTGCTTCTGTACGACACGGCCATGGCGTTCGCCGCCACGGGCAATAAGAAAATCGCGGAAGCGGTCGTTTCGACGTGGAACGACTGACGGGCAGCAGGGTTTTAAAATTTAGAGTAATCGCGTTTGGGTTTGGGCGCATGGGGCTGTTCTGAAAGAGAAGAGGGCGGTCGATAATTAAAATTTTAATAATAGGAAAGTTTTAATTATAATAAAACAGCCCCACCGGGCTATTCGCTGCAATTCCTTGGCCCGCTCTCCCTGTGTCATTGCGAGGAGCAAAGCGACGAAGCAATCTAGCATACAGTCTCCGCCGTTGTTTTGCTCCGGGCCTGCGGAATTTCCGCTGCTATCCCTTGCGCGTCGCTCGGCATGCCTCGCGCCCCTGTGCGAGAACGGAACCCATCACGCTCGCCAATATACGGCGAACAGCTTTCTCACCCACACAAAACAAAAAGAGCGAGAAACAAAACATTACGCAAGCCGCCTTCCCGTGCCGTCCCCGCCGCCTCGCGCCTCTGTGCGAGAACGGAACCCAACACGCTCGCCATTATACGGCGTACCGCTTCTCACCCACACAAAACAAAAAAACGAGAAACAAAACATTACGCAAGCCGCCACCCCGTGCCGTATCTGGCTCCCCTGTGCGAGAACGGAACCCAACACGCTCGCCAATATACGGCGAACAGCTTTCCCACTCACACAAAACAAAAAAACGAGAAACAAAACAT
>JAISEX010000256.1 GCA_031263875.1 Eubacteriales Family XIII. Incertae Sedis bacterium
CCCGTGGTAATGGTATCCACAATTTCGCCTTTCTCCGCGCGGATCGTACCGTCCGGCGTTACAATGTCTTCAGCCGCGATAATATCAAAAGTCGCTCCCTCGATCCCGCGCACGGTGTATTCTGGAACCGTAACCTTTCTGCCGCCGGAGAGAATCTCCGCCGCGCCGGTCAGAACCTCGCCTGTTTTCCTCACCGTTCCCGTTCCTTTAACCGGAGCGTTCGGCAGGGTAACTTCCAGAAATTCGACGGGGTTCTCGCTCGTCACTTCGAATGGGATCGGCGTTTCCGAGAGGGTATAACCATAAGGCGCCTGCACCTCATGCAGCTCGTAATTTCCGAAGCGCAGGGGCTTTGGCATGACGAGCCAGCCGTCGGCGTTTGTCAGATAGCTGTCGATAATGATAGGCGTCGGATAGAGTATCTCCTGTGCCACCCATTCGCCGGTATCGGTGTCCTTGATCTTGAATTCTATGCCCGGCTGCGGGATAAGCTTACCGGTCTCCGCGTCCGTCTTGATGACTTTCACCTTGCCGTGATAGGCGGGGTTTTCAACGATATAGTAATACGTCTTACCGTTCTGGCTGATAAAGACATCGAACGGATCCGCCATCTTATGCTCGTCCGCGCCTTGTACTTCTTTTACGGTATACGTCCCGTAAGGCAGGTTCGTCGTGCGGGCATAACCATGTTCGTCCGTAGTAATAAGGTCGCGCTCTGTCGGTCTGGCTTTGTTATATGAGCCGCTCGATTTCAGATAGACCTCAAACACAATATCTTTCAGCGGCTCCTGCACCTGATCGTTGTCCGGGCTGACGTCAGGGTCGGGATCGTCACTATGCTTCACCAGCTGAATTTTGCCTTTGATAACCACGTTACTGACATTCTCCGAAACAAGGTTGATACTGACCTCTTGCCCCACATAGTCGATTTTGATGGGATAGCTCTTTTGCGTCAGCGTGTAACCGCGCGGCGGGGAGACTTCCTTTACGGTATAACTGCCGAGTTTGACTTCCTTTGACGTAATGGAATTGCTGCTGCCGCAGTAAAGCCTCTCAACCAGTTTGCCGTCTGCGTCGATCAGGTCAAAGACCGCGCCCGCAAGCGTCGCGTCGCCTTGCGCTCTGTCCGCCGTTTCCGCGTCTAGCTTCGTAATCCTCACCTGTCCGGTCTGCGGACGTTCCGGCACACTGATCTCCGGGCAGTAGATAATTTCAGCCGCCCCCAGATCGCCGGAGAGCGTGCGGGTATAAACTTCCCGGTTAATAACAAATCCCCACGGGGCTTTTGATTCTTTTACCGTATACGTTCCGAGCGGCAGGGATTTTGACTGCCCCGCGCCGGCAGCGTCCGTTTTGATAGTGTCCACTACCGCGCCATCCGCGTCCGTTACCGTAAACTCCGCTCCCGCAAGCGAATAGTCGCCCATAATAGGCTCCGAGTTGGATTTTTGCACGGTAATGACGCCGAGCTTCTTCACGTTACTGAAATTCACCGTAGCCGTCTGTCCCGCCTTGACCTAGGCGGTAACGGGATTTGGCGTCGGCTGAACAAATTCATCCGATAGGCCCACCTCGCGCACGGTCTACGTTCCGGCTTTGAGGTTCGGAATATGAATCTTTCCGTCGTTCCCGCTCGTAAACGTGCCGATATTCGTGCCGCCTTGCGCGACTTCAAACTGGAAGCCGGAGGTTACGCCGTCATTATTCTTCGCTGTTTTTACAATGGAAAGGTTCCCGTAAGACGCTTTGAGTTTGAAATACGCCTGCACCGGATCGTCGATAGGGGAGCTGATAGAAATGCTTTCCTGTACGCCGCCTTTTTTACCGTCACCGTAGCACACGAGGCCCTTTCTTCGCGCAACGCTGTTGGTAGCCGTCACGGTCAGCTCGCCGTCAAAGCCGTTTTGGGCAGTAATGGTGAGTTTGTTGCCGCTTTTGCTGGTGCTGATAGTACTCCCGCCTGCCGACAGCGTGTAGTTTGACAGCACGCTGTTACTGTCGGTAAGCGTGACCGAGAGCTTCCCGCTGCTATCGGGCGTCAGTTCATAGGCCGGAGCGCCTGACGGACTCAACCGCGAAAAGCTCGGTATCTTGTGATGGTCTTTCACCTTACTCACAAGGTCGTTATAGTAGCCAAGAACGGCATTTTTCTGGGCCGCCGTTATCGACGCGTTGTCGATGGTCTGCCTGACTCTATCGTAACCGCTCGGCGGGGAAACGTAATTAAAATCCGCGTCGCGCTCGCCCTGCGTGATTTCCCACGTCAAAAGCCGGGCGGCAACGTACAGGTACTTTCCCGCGGTCGTCGATAAGGGGCTTCCGGTCACGCTGTAATCGACATACTGAAACAGGCGGCCGAGCAGCTTCGCGACGGTGTAATCTTCGTGGATGGACGGTGTGCGTAGGGTGTTGACGTAATTGTTGATGTCGATCCCGTCGCCGCCGACAAGGTGCGCTCCGGGCTCAAGGCAGTAGAGCATGGTGGATGATCCAATATACAGGATAAAGAAGTCGTTGTTCCCGTTAACGCTGCCGCCATTCCACAGGTTTACGGCTTTGCCCGTATCAAGCTCCGTGTCCTTTACGCTGACGGTAGCGTCCGCCGCGTGAGCCGCTCCGGGGAAGGCGAAAAAGACGCTCATCACGGTGACGGCGCAGAGAAACAAGGCTATAAACCTTTTTGATTTTTTCATAAAAATGTCCTTTCTGATTTTGGGAATAAAAAAGACGCGCATTGCTGCGCGCTCGTTTTGAGGTAAATGGTGTTAAGTTTTCGTCAGCCCATCAGGAAGTAGATGGTGTACTCGCCGTTTCCCCTCGGCTCGAACGTCACTTTAAAGAGAAACTCGCCGGGGTTATATCCGTTGTCCTGTTGCAGTTTTTTAATACGCCGGATACTGCTCTGAAGCGCGGTCTTGAGCCGCTCGCCTTGGAGGGTGGATGATGTTATTCCCGGCGCTTCCCATGAACAGGTCGCTTTGTCGAGTTCCGCGCACCACGTCATGCCGATGCTCGCGCCATAAGCCGCCATCTCCGCGCTTATTTTCGCGGTATCATAGGGTTTTTCATACGCGGTTTTGGGCTTTGATGGGATCGGCGCAGGCTTTGCCGCCGGGGTTTCGGTGGCGGGTGGCTTTGCGGCCTGTGCGGGTTTCGTGGTTTCCGTGGGCGCCTCCGCCGCTTTCTTCGGGGTCGTCTTTGCCGTGGCCGCTTTCTTCTGCGTCGCTGCTGCGCTGCCGCTGCTGTTACCGCTCGATTGGCTTTTACCTGATGAAACGCTGTCCTGCTGTTTTTTATCCTCCGACGTCGTTGCGGGAGCGGGCGTTTCCGCTGCCGCAACTGCCGCTTCGCCCACGTCATCCGTAGCTACCGCTTCTTCATTCGCCGCAGCCGGTTCCGCAGATTTACCCGCCGAAGAAGAAGATGGGGAAGGTGCCGGCTTGCCGGAACCCGCCTTATCCGCTCCGCCGCAACTGGTCAGCGATGCCATCAAAACCGTGATTATTACCAAAATACTTATCTTTTTCATATGCTCTGCCGCCTTTCTTCCGCCCATCATATCAGGGTAGAGCGTAAAAGAGCAACTATGCGAAATACAGTATTTCTTTCTCGGCTGGTAATTGTTATGAAGGGGAGAGTGTGAGAGGGGAAACAGCGCAAGAGCTGTGTGGCGGTGAGGCAGGGAATAGACTACCCCCTTGGCAGGAGCTTATCTTGCGTCATTTCGCTTTCGCTCCCTTTGCCGCAGGAGTTCAAGCCCTTTGATAATGTCGCTTTCGATCTTCTGCGCGGGCGTCCCCGGCCTGAAAAATCGGTTGAGTTTCTCGCGCGGGAGTTTGAGTTGTTCCGCCTGGTTCGGCTTCTCCTCCTGCATAATGGAGAGAATAACGTCCTCGTTCAGACGTCCTTCGTCCGCAAACTTCCGCATTTTTATGGTCTGCGCGTGCGACGGCGTGCGATCTTCGCCCTCGATTGCGTCGTAGATGAATTGTTGCTGCTCTTTTGGCAAATGCGATAACTCCACGGCGGGGCGCAGGGCGATTTGATGTTTGCCTTTTTCCTGCAAAACCGAGTTATCGACCAGTTCCAGAAGTTCGGGGATAAGGTTTGTTAAGCGGATATAGCGTTGAATTTGACGTGCGCTATCTTCTGATTTTGTGGCAAGCAATTCATCAGACCGTGTGCCGATTAAATCTGCGCCCACCGGGCGCGAATTTTCTTTACCGGGTCTGCCAGCTTGCCTTCGTATAGCATCAAGCCGCATTTTATACGCAAACGCCTTTTCAGACGGCAGTATTTTTTCCCGTTGCAAATTGCTGTCCACCATAATGATAGTAGCTTCATCGTCCGTTAAGTCGCGGATAATGCAGGGCATTTTGCTTTTCCCCGCTAGCCCGCTTCCCATCTTACGCCTGTGTCCGGCGACCATTTCATATCCGCCGTCCGCTTTGGGTCGCACAAGGCCGGGGACTAACACGCCGTATTGTCTGACGCTATCCGATAGCTCCTGCATTTCAGCGTCCATCCGCACTTTGAACGGGTGGTTGGGGTGGTCGTCGATTACGTCCAAAGGCAGGATTGCCACTTTCTCGCGCGTCGCGTCGTCACGTTCCTCCTGCGTGGAAAAGAGGTCATCTGCTGAGGGCAG
>JAISEX010000281.1 GCA_031263875.1 Eubacteriales Family XIII. Incertae Sedis bacterium
GTCCGCCGGAACCCTATAAGGGCAAGGGCATCAAGTATCGCGATGAGCATATACGCCGCAAAGAGGGTAAAGCCGGAGTCAAGGGTGATTAAGGAGGACAGTGAAGTATGGCGAAGCCAAGCAATAATGATAAGAGGCGCGTTCGTCACGCAAGAGTACGTCAGAATCTCTCAGGGACGCCCGAAAAGCCCAGAATGTGCGTGTATCGCAGCCTGAAGAATATTTCCGTTCAGGTTATCGACGACGTGAGCGGTCATACGCTCGCGGCGGCGTCGACGATCGATAAGGAAATCAAAGCGCAGGCTCCCTACGGCGGCAATAAAGACGCCGCAAAACTCGTGGGCGAGGCCATTGCGAAAAAAGCTATCGAGAAGGGCATCAGTGAAGTCGCGTTTGACAGAGGCGGTTTCCTGTATCACGGCAGAGTCAAGGAACTCGCAGACGGCGCGCGCGGCGCGGGTCTGAAGTTCTGAGTAAATGGAGGCAAGAATGCGTAAAGATACGATAGACGCGTCAAAACTGGAACTGAAAGAATCCATTGTGAGCATCAGGCGTGTTGCGAAGACGGTCAAAGGCGGACGTAATATGCGCTTCAGCGTTACGGTCGTTGTCGGTGATGAGGAAGGTCATGTCGGCGTGGGGCTCGGCAAGGCGCGGGAAATTCCCGAAGCCGTGCGGAAGGCCATCGAAGACGCGAAGAAGGAACTTATCTACGTACCGACCGTCGGCACCACCATACCGCATACGATACTCGGCATATTCGGAGCCGGCAAGGTCAAGATAATGCCCGGTTCGGAAGGTACCGGCGTTATCGCGGGCAGCTCTGTGCGTACGGTGCTCGAACTTGCGGGCGTGAAAGACGTGCGCGCTAAGTCCATCGGTTCGAACAATTCGGGCAACATGGCGTACGCGACCATCGAAGGGCTCCGAAACCTGAAGACCGTCGAGGAAATCAGCCGCCTCAGAGGGAAGACGAAGGAAGAAATTCTGGGATAGGAGAGAGGCCATGGCACAGAAAATGATAAAAATCACATTGACGAAAAGCACGATCGGCGCTAAGCCGGCGCAGAGAAAAGTCGTTCAGGCGCTTGGGCTTCGTAAGCTGCATCAAACGGTAGAGCTTGCGGATACGCCTGTTACGCGCGGCGCGATCAATAAGGTATCGCATTTGCTGACGGTAACCGAGTAACGCGCACGGACGGACGATACTACAGAGCGAGTCGCGAAAGAGGGGTCGTCGCCCCGCTTGCGCGGCGAAAGCGGAAAGGAAGACACATATTATGGGACTCAGATTACATGAGCTGAAGGCTCCGGCCGGCTCAGGAAAGAATCGCAAACGCAAGGGCCGCGGTACCGCGACCGGTCAGGGCAAAACGGCCGGACGCGGCATGAACGGACAGAATTCGAGAAGCGGCGGCGGTACGAGGATCGGTTTCGAGGGCGGACAGATGCCCCTTTACCGTCGTATTCCCAAGCGCGGATTCACGAATAAATGGAGAGTAGAATACGAACCGGTGAATGTCGGTTCTTTGGACGTTTTTGACGACGGAGCGGAAATCTCAAAGGCGATGCTCGCGGATAAAGGTCTTGTCCGCAAGGCGACGTCGAACGTCAAAATACTCGGTGAAGGCGACTTGAATAAGAAGCTGACGGTAACTGCCGACAGATTCAGCAAGACGGCGGCCGAGAAAATCGAAGCTGCGGGCGGCAGCGCTGTACTTGCGGAAGCGAAGGCAGCGAACGCGAAGGAGAACTGATATGGGCATATTCGATACGCTGGGAAAGGCGTGGAAGATTCCTGATATTCGGCGGAAGATGATTTTCACCTTATTGATGATCATCGTCTTTCGGCTGGGTTCCAACATACCGGTGCCCGGGATCAACAGGGATGTTCTCGCCGAAGCGTTCAACGGACAGGGCCTTTTTGAAATATTCAACCTGTTTTCAGGAGGGTCATTCCAAAACTTTACGATTTTCGCATTGAGCATCACGCCTTATATTACGGCGTCGATCATTATGAACCTGCTGACCATCGCGATACCCTATCTGGAGAATCTCTCGAAGGAGGGAACCGAAGGGAAGAAGAAAATAGCGCAGATCACGCGGTATCTCACGGTCGTCCTCGCGTTTTTGCAGGCGATCGGCATGACGCTGGGGCTGTTCCGGCAGGCCGTCCTCAAGAATCCCGACGGTTCGACGAATATCTTTACGATGATCGTCGTCATTGTGGTTCTGACGGCGGGCACGGCGTTCCTGATGTGGCTCGGTGAGCAGATCAACGAATACGGCGTCGGTAACGGCATCTCGCTTATCATCTTCGCGGGCATTATCTGCGGCGCGCCCGGAGCGATCTACAAGGCGCTTCTCGCGTATCAGAGCCATCAGGTCAGCATTATCTCGCTGATCCTGTTCGCGCTGTTCGCATTGGTGGTTATCGTCGGCACGATACTCGTGCAACAGGGGCAGCGGCGCATTCCCGTCCAGTACGCAAAACGCGTGGTCGGACGCAAGATGTACGGCGGCCAGAATACGCACATTCCGATCAAGGTCAATCAGGCGGGCGTTATCCCGATCATATTCGCGCTTTCACTGCTGCAATTCCCGCTGACGATCACGTATTTCATGAATCAAAACAGCGGCTTCTCGCAGTTTGTCACGAAGTGGCTTTCACCGACGGGCAGTGCCGGCGACCCCGGCGTGTGGGTCTATATGGCGTTTAACGTCGTATTGATTATGTTCTTCACGTATTTCTACACCGCGGTCACGTTCAATGTGGTCGAGGTTTCGGATAATATGCGCGCGAACGGCGGGTTTATACCGGGAATACGGCCGGGACGCACCACCACGGAATACCTGAACAAGGTCATGACCCGTATAACTTTCGTCGGTGCGATCTTCCTCGCGGTTATCGCGACGATGCCGACGCTGATCCAGCAGTTCACGCAATTGCAGATACGTTTCGGCGGTACGGCCCTGCTCATTGTCGTCGGCGTGGCGCTCGACACGATGAAACAGATAGAATCCCAGATGGTTATGAGAAATTACAAGGGGTTCCTCTAAAATGAAAACGAGATTTATCCTGCTTGGGCCTCCGGGTTCGGGCAAGGGCACTCAAGCGGAGCGCCTGACCGCGCAGTACGGAATGCCGCAGATATCGACGGGCGAGATATTCCGTTACAATATCGCGAACGATACCGAACTCGGCAAGAAGGTGAAGGAATACGTTTCTTCCGGCGGGCTTGTTCCGGATGAACTCGTTGTTGATCTCGTGCTCGACCGTCTGATGCAGGACGATGCCAAAGGCGGCTGGCTGCTCGACGGTTTTCCGCGAACGATACCGCAGGCGGACTCGTTTGCCGAGCATCTGACGGAAACGGGCAGCGCGATCGACCGCGTGCTCTATATTACGGTGCCGCGCGACGTGCTTATCAAGCGCATTTCGGGCCGGCAGGTCTGCGAAGTGTGCGGCAAGACGTACAATATCCACTCGTTCCCGACGAAGGCCGCCGGCGTCTGCGACGTTTGCAGCGGCACGGTAAAGGCCCGCGCCGACGATACTGAGGAAACCGCCCGGAACAGGATCGACGTTTACGAGGAGCAGACCAAACCGCTCGTGGATTATTACCGCACGAAAGGGCTTCTCACGGAGTTCGACGGCACGGAACCGGTCGACGAAACGTACGCGAAGATAGAAGCGATCATCAACAGTTGATTACGTTAAAGACAGACAAAGAATTAGAGAAGATGCGCATATCCGGCAAGGTGACCGGAAGCATACTCTATGAGCTGAAAGATATCGTGCGTCCGGGAATCAGCACGCAGGAGATCAACGATTATGTCGAAAAGCGCATATACGGCGAAGGCATGATCCCGACGTTCCTCGGCTATAACGATTTCCCCGCGGGCGCGTGCGTGTCGGTAAATGACGAGATAGTCCACGGCATACCGGACAGCGGGCGCATTCTGCGGGAAGGCGATATCGTCAGCGTCGATATCGGCGCCACCTATGACGGGTGGGTAAGCGACGCCGCGCGGACATACCCCGTGGGCACGGTCAGCGAAAAAGCGGCGAATATCATCGCGGTGTGCCGCGCGAGTTTCTTCGCGGGGCTGAAACACTGCCGCGAAGGGGCACGGCTCTCCGATATCGGCCACGCGGTGCAAGTGACGGCCGAAGCCGCCGGATTCAGCGTTGTCAGGGATTTTGTCGGGCACGGCGTGGGCTGCGATCTGCACGAGGATCCGCAGATCAAGAATTACGGCGATCCGGGCAAGGGCGTGAAGCTGATGCGCGGCATGACCTTTGCGATAGAGCCGATGATAAACGAGGGCGTCTATGATTCGCAGGTGCGGGAAAACAACTGGACCGTGGTGACGGCGGACGGAAAGCTGTCCGCGCACTACGAAAACTCGGTCATTATTACGGGCGGAGAACCCGAGGTGATAACGCTCGACGAGCGGGAGGACTGAAAGCATGGCTAAAAAAGACGTCATAGAAGTGTTCGGCACAGTAGTCGAAGCCCAGCCAAACGCGATGTTTATCGTAAAGCTGGAGAACGACCACCAGATACTCGCGCACATATCGGGTAAGATCCGGATGAATTTCATCAGGATCCTGCCGGGCGACCGCGTGAAGGTGGAACTTTCGCCGTATGACTTGACGAGGGGCCGTATCACATGGCGGGATAAGTAAATTTCGGCTTTTGACGGCGCGTTACGCATGGCCGGATAAAAGCGGGCAATGAACCCGGTTTTGGGCATTGCGGCAAAGGCGGAATTATAGTATAATATATGTTCGCGCATATACGGAGGATAAGGACATGAAAGTTAGAGCATCAGTAAAACCGATTTGTGAAAAATGCAAGGTCATCAAGCGCAAGGGTCGCGTGATGGTTATTTGCGAGAATCCGAAGCACAAGCAAAAGCAGGGCTGATCACCGCGCTTTGCCCTGCGGCGAAGCGGTTGCGGGAAGGTATGCGTTACGCCAAATGACGGGCGCACCTCGTCAGATTATAATAAAGTCAATTACATGCCGGCCGGGTGCGGCGGATTCCCCTGTCGAACGACACGGAATCGCCCTAAAAGCATGTGAGGAATATAGCATAAGCGTTTTTTAAACTACAGGAGGAAATTCCATATGGCTCGTATTGCAGGCGTTGACTTGCCGAGAGAAAAAAGAATTGAGATCGGCCTTACCTATATTTTCGGTATCGGTCTGTCAACATCCAAGGAAATCCTTAATAAAGCAGGCGTCGATCCGGATATCCGCGTAAAGGATCTGTCCGAGGACGATGCCGGTAAGATCAGAAAGATCATCGACAGCGATTACAGCGTAGAGGGCGACCTGCGCAGAGATGTCAGCCTCAATATCAAGCGGCTGATGGAGATAGGTTGCTATCGCGGTATCAGGCACAGGCGCGGACTGCCCGTTCGCGGTCAGAATACGAAGACCAACGCGCGCACGCGCAAGGGTCCGAAAAAGACCGTCGGCAGACGCAAGAAGTCGGATTGATCTGATCTCAGGAGGATTCTATAAATGGCTACAGCGAAGAAAACAGTCAGAAGAAAAAGAAGAGAAAGAAAGAATATCGAAAAGGGTCAGGCGCATATCCAGGCGTCCTTCAATAATACTCTCGTGACCCTTACCGATATGAGCGGGAACGCTCTTGCATGGTCCAGCGCAGGTTCGCTCGGCTTCAAGGGTTCGCGTAAATCCACTCCGTTTGCGGCACAGATGGCTTCCGAAGCCGCCGCAAAGGGCGCGATGGAACACGGGCTGAAGCACGTCGAGGTCTACGTGAAGGGACCGGGATCGGGCCGCGAGGCCGCTATCCGCGCGCTCCAGTCGGCGGGTCTTGAAATCACGATGATAAAAGACATCACGCCGATTCCGCACAACGGATGCCGCCCGCCAAAGAGAAGAAGAGTATAAGAGGAGGAACAGAATATGGCCAGATATACTGACGCAGCCTGCAGGCTGTGCAGGAGGGAAAGCCAGAAGCTTTTCCTGAAAGGTGAGCGTTGCTACAGCACCAAATGCGCGCTCGAAAGAAGAAATTACCCCCCGGGCCAGCACGGTCAGGGCCGCAAGAAGGTATCGGATTACGGTTTGCAGCTTCGCGAGAAGCAGAAGGCAAAGCGTTTCTACGGGCTTCTCGAGAAGCAGTTCCGCAATACGTTCGACAAGGCGGCAAAGCGCAAGGGCATTACGGGTGAAAATCTGCTCGTTATGCTTGAAACGCGGCTTGATAACACCGTTTTCCGCATGGGATTCGCGTCCTCGCGTAAGGAAGCGCGCCAGCTTGTCAATCACGGCCACTTTATGGTCGATGGCAAGAAGGTCGATATACCTTCATACGAGATTCGCCCCGGCCAGACGGTAGCGGTCAAGAAAAAAAGTCACAGCAGCCCGAAGTTTAAGGAAATCAAGGAATTCCAGATTACGGCTCCCGCGTGGATCAGCGTCGATATCGACAAGCTCGAAGGACAGGTTTTGTCCCTGCCGACGAGGGAAGAAATCGATACGCCGATAGCGGAACACCTTATCGTCGAGTTGTACTCGAAGTAATTAGCGGCAAAGGAGGCAATATCGTGTTAGAAATAGAAAAGCCGACCATAGAAATCATGCCGACAAGCGACGAGAACTACGGGATGTTCGTTGTGAAACCGCTTGAGAGAGGCTACGGCACCACGCTGGGCAACAGCCTGCGTCGCATACTGCTCTCATCACTTCCGGGTACAGCCGTCACATCGGTAAAAATCGAGGGTATTCTCCATGAATTCTCGACGATACCGGGCGTGAAGGAAGACGTGACGGAGATAATCTTGAACCTGAAAAAACTCGCGGCGAAGATCACGGGCGACGACAAGGTCGCTATTATCGACGCGACGGGCCCGAAAGCGGTTACCGCGGGAGATATTCAGGCGGATTCAAGTGTGCAGATATTCAATCCGGATCTTCACATCGCGACGCTCGAAGAAGACGCCTCCATCTATATGGAGATCAATCTTTCGAGAGGACGCGGCTACGTGACGGCGGAGATGAACAAGACGGATTCGACGCCGATCGGCGTTATTCCGGTCGATTCGATTTACACGCCGGTTCGGAAGGCGAACTTCACGGTTGAAAATACGCGTGTCGGTCAGTTGACGGACTACGATAAACTCAGCTTTGAGGTCTGGACGGATGGCAGCGTGTCCCCGCGGGAGAGCGTGTCCATCGGCGCCAAGATCATGTACGAGCATCTGAAGCTGTTTATCGACCTCGACGACAGCACGGACGGCCTGGAGATCATGATCGAGTCCGCGGAACACAATCCGGAGGAAAAGATGAAGATGACGATCGAGGAGCTTGAGCTTTCGGTGCGGTCTTTCAACTGCCTCAAGAGGGCGAATATCAATACCGTCGAGGAACTGACGCAGAAAACCGAGGAAGATATGATGAAGGTCAGAAACCTCGGGCGCAAGAGCCTCGAAGAAGTAATACTGAAGCTCGAAGAACTTGGTCTTGGTTTGAAACCAAGCGATGAATAGAAAGGAGAAGCACGATGCCGGGTTACCGAAAATTAGGCAGGCCGACCGCCCATCGGAAGGCGATGCTGAGAAACTTAGTCACCGATCTGCTTCGCGAAGGAAGAATAACAACGACGGAACACCGCGCTAAGGAAGCGCGCCGCATGGCGGAGAAGATGATAACGCTCGGCAAGCGGGGCGACCTTCACGCCAGGCGTCAGGCGCTCGCCTATATCTATGATGAGGACGTCGTTACGAAGCTCTTTGAGCAGATTGTTGCGAAATACGAGGACAGAAACGGCGGATACACGCGGATTCTGAAGCTCGGCCCCCGCCAAGGCGACGGCGCCGAGGAAGTCTTTCTCGAACTCGTCTAAACGCGTCTACGCGCATAACGCAGATTTTGCAGCGGCAGCCGGAGATTTCCGGTTGCCGTTTTTTCGTGCGGGGGAATCAATAAAGTTGCCGCTATGGATGTGTGGTACGGGGTGATGGGGTCTCAGGGCGAGGAAAATTATGGAAATATATAAATCGAGAATTCCGTGGCGAGCCTTTTGTGGCTTTCAATCCGCGTGATACCTTTTCGGGCGCATGGGGGCTGTGCTAAAATAAAATGAGGCGACCAAATTGTTAAAACTTTAACAATAATGATATCTAACTATATGATGAAACAGCCCCACCGGGCTATGCGGGGCTACGCTACTGCTCCGGCCGCTTCGCGGCTGCTGCCGCACCCCTCCGATCCCTTGCGCGTCACCGTCGCTGCGCTCCGGCTCCCCTGCGCGAGAAAAGCACACATCCCGTCCCTCCTTCCTACGGCGAATTACTTTCCTACACGCGCGCCAGAACATGCGAGAACCGACCCCGACGCGACCACCATCTCCCTGCCGTCCCCCGTCATCAAATAACCGCAAAAACCAATCCATCATTCGCGCCAGGATTTCACATTTGCGTAGCAATATCTTCTTCTGTTTGATATAATTATCTTGCGAAAACATCTGCCCATTTTTATGGGCTTGCATATTGATTTAAAAAAGGGCATCTGCTCAACAAAGGGGTCAATATGCAACTTTGATGTTTTCGCGAACAGAGCGGATGTCCTTTTCTATTCTGAAAAGCATCCTGCTTGCTATTCATATAAAAGGGAAAGGCGCACAGGAGGTAACGCGCGGGTAGTTTTATGATATAATTAGTTTGCCAAATCATACGCTCCTTGCGAGCATCAATCGAACTCAAAGAAGGGCATCTGCTCACCAATGGGTTTGATTGATTCATTGTATGGTTTGGCGACCGAGCGGGTGTCCTTTTGTATTCTGCACGGGATCCCGCCGATATATACATATATAATGCTCTGGGGAATACGGAATAGAGGAGATATTTCAATGAAAACTACAGTAATGAAACGTCGTTTATCGCTCTTCGTCGCGGTAATAATGGCGCTGACGCTTCAGGCGGCCGTGCCGCTTGGGGCGAGCGCGGCGGACGGCGTGACGTATATCGACGCGGATGGGAATAAGCAGACACGGAGCGGCGTGACCGAGATCACAAGCGGCTCTGATCCTGCGCTCGGTTCGGGAGGCGCTGAGACGTGGTACTCGGTCAGCGGCAATGTCGAAATCAGTTCCCGCATAACCGTAACCGGCGCCGTGTATCTGATACTCGCGGACGGCTGCGACTTCACGGCAAGCAGGGGTATTAATGTAGTTTCCGGCAATTCTCTTACTGTCTACGCACAATCCATAGGTGAAGATATGGGTAAGCTGACCGTGACCAGCGATGGGACACAAGCCGGCATCGGCGGCAGCAGTGAAGATGACGGTGGCACAATTACCATCAACGGCGGCGAGGTTAACGCACAAGGCCAAAACGGCGGCGCGGGCATCGGCGGCGGTGGCGATGGCGGCGATGGCGGCATGGTTTCAATCAACGGCGGCACGGTAACGGCCACGGGCATCTACGGCGGCGCAGGTATCGGCGGCGGCCTCGAAGGCAATGGCGGCACAGTCGAAATCACTGGCGGCACGGTCAAGGCCACAGGCGGCGTCTACGGCGCGGGTATCGGCGGCGGTCTCGAAGGCAATGGCGGCACAGTCACAATAAGCGGCGGCACGGTAACGGCCATCGATGGCGGCGATGGCAGTAAAGGCATCGGCAGAGGGGCCGATGGTAACAGCGACGGCACACTCGACATAACAAACGCCATCGTGTTTGCGAATAGCGTGACCGCGACGGATGGCGACCAAGGCCGAAAAAACGCCATACTGGTTATAGACGACGGCGCGACCACTTTTTACGATGCTGATGGCGAGACCACCGACGGCACGGTAACGCTGAACAGCGATTACGTCATACCGGCAACCAAAGCCTTGACCATCCCGGCGGGGATAACACTCAACTTGGCGAGCGGCTCAATTGTTAACAATGGCGCAATTACCAACAACGGCACAATTATCAACGGCGGCGCAATCACCAACAGTGGCGCAATCGCCAACTACGGCGCAATCGTCAACAACGGCGCGATAACAGGCAGTCCGATATACGGCTCGGGAACGATAACGGAAAACGATGTTCCCTATATCGACGCGGGCGGGGGTTCGGAAACAAAAGATGACGTAATAGTAATTACCAGCTATGCCGACACACTCAACGACGGTTGGTATATAGTATACGGCGAGGTCAATATCGGCACCCGCATAACCGTAACCGGCGACGTACATCTGATTCTCGCGAACGGCTGCGACTTTGCGGTACGCAAAGGTATTAACGTAGCCGGAGAAAGCAATTCTCTTACTGTATACGGACAGAGCGGCGGCACGGGCAAGTTGACCGCAGGAGGGGCAGAAAGCGATTACGGCTACGCCGGCATCGGCGGCGGCATTCAGCAAGTAGGCGGCTCAGTTCTCATCAACGGCGGCACGGTAACGGCCACAGGTGGCACCGGTGGCGCAGGCATCGGAGGCGGCGGTTTCGGTTACTGCACGGGCGGCGAAGTCACAATCAACGGTGGCAAGGTTGACGCTCAAGGCGGCTACAGCGGTGCAGGCATCGGCGGCGGCAATGGCGGCGCGGGCGGCACAATCACGATCAGTGGCGGCACGGTAACAGCCAACGGTGACCGCCGTAGCGCGGGCATCGGCGGCGGTGGCGGCGGTTACGACCCGGGCGGCGCGGGCGGCACAATTACAATCACCGGCGGCACGGTTGACGCTCAAGGTGGCTACGGCGACGACGGCACCGGCGGAGGCGCAGGCATTGGCGGTGGCGGCGGCACTGCGGGCGGCGCAGGCGGCATAGTTAGCATCACCGGCGGCACGGTTGACGCTCAAGGTAGCGACGACGGCTCAGGCATCGGCGGCGGCAGCGCCTACCAGGAACCCTATGATAAAGGCGCGGGCGGCACGCTCGACATAAAAGACGTCATCGTATTCGCGAGCAGCGCAACCGAG
>JAISEX010000035.1 GCA_031263875.1 Eubacteriales Family XIII. Incertae Sedis bacterium
GGGCAGACCATTCTAGTATAACAATTTCGGAGTGCAATTTTTTCGTATTTTATTTTAATGTGGAAACAGGCAAATGGCCCGGCGGTGAATTATTACCTCGGCAATTAATAGTCGGGACAAAGCGGCGAAGATTTTTGTCAGTATGCGAGGCGGCAGAACCGCGCATACCGGTTGTATGTAAGGATTCTGCCAACAAAGCAGACTGGCAAAAAGATCGGCGCGACTTCCTACTATTAGTTGCCGGGGTAATAACCGCGGAGGCTGTTTTTTGCGCGGTTAAGTGTTGTATAATAATGTTGCCGCGGGAGGTAATTGCTCGGTGCGCATTGAGAGATAATTTCGCTGGGCGGCGCGTACGGCGTTCTCTTATCGGAACACCGTTGACTGAAAAACGGCGGAGGACAGTATGAAATTTTATTATCAGGGACACGGCAGCTACCGATTCACGGCGGACGACGGGCGCGTTATCTACGTGGATCCCTACGCGGGCGGCGGGTATGACCTGCCCGCCGATATCATTCTCGTGACGCACGGGCATCACGACCACAACAAGGTGGAACTCGTTACGCGGCGGCCCGGTTGCGTCCTGATTACCAACGCGGAGGCGCTTGCGGGCGGAACGCACGCGGCCTTCGATTTTGACGGTATAAAAATAGAAGCGACAGTAGCCGGTAACAAAAATCACGACCCGAAGAAGTGCGTGGGATTTATCCTGACGTGTGCGGGCAGCGGAGAAGGCGGCGCGCCCCTCACGATTTACTGCTCCGGCGATACGTCGAAAACGGAACGGATGGCGGAACTCGCGGAGCGGCGGCTCGATTATGCGATCATCTGCGGCGACGGCGTCTATAATATGGATTTGGACGAGGCGGCGGAATGCGCGGAGATCATCGGGGCGAAACACAACATTCCGGTGCACCTAAAACCCAGCGACGTGGGCGAGCTGTTCGACCGCGAGGGCGCGGAGAAGTGGGCCGCGCCGAACAAACTTATCGTCCTGCCGGGCGAAGAGATAACATTGTAGGGCGGCGTTTTGGAAGCGATCGAATTACGGAATATATCAATAACGCTCGGTAAAGTCCGAATCTTGACAGATGTCGATCTGTCGGTCAGGGCGGGAACCGTCTGCGGTTTGCTCGGTCCGTCGGGCGCCGGTAAAACGACCGCTGTAAAAATCGCGTGCGGAATTCTCGAGGCCGATAGCGGTGAAGCCTATGTGCTCGGAACGAAGATGCCGTCGCTGGACGGCATGAGAAACGTCGGGTACATGGCGCAGGAAGACGCGCTGTACGCCGATCTGACGGGCAGGCAGAATCTCGAATTTTTCGGGCAGCTTCAGGGCGTAACGAAATCCACTCTCGCCGGGCGTGTTGACCGCGCGCTTGAGCTTGTCGATCTCACAGCCGACGCGGGGAAACTCACGTCGAAGTTTTCGGGCGGCATGAGGCGGCGTCTTGCGCTTGCCGCCGCGATGCTCCACGAGCCGCCGGTGTTGATACTCGACGAACCGACGGTCGGCATAGACCCGCTTTTGCGGAAGAATATCTGGGACGGGCTTTATGCCGTCGCGCGATCCGGGACCGGGATTTTAATAACGACGCACGTGATGGACGAAGCGGAGAAATGCGATAGGCTCGTGCTGATGAGAAACGGCCGCGTGATAGGCGAAGGCAGCCCCGCGGAATTGAAAGAGCGCGCGGGCAAGCAGACCATCGAGGAAGTCTTTCTCGAACTTAGCGAACACACGGCGGAAACGAAGGGCGGTGAAGCGGAATGAGAGTGCGCGCTTTTGCCCTGAGGATACTTCGCCAGATGTCGCACGACAAGCGCACGCTCGCGCTGATGATAGTCGCACCGCTGCTTCTGATGACGCTCGTCTATTATATATTCGAGGGCACAAACGATGAAATCAGCATCGGAGCCGTCGGCGCTCCTCAGCAGTTTATCGAAGCGGTCGAATCGGAAAACGACGTTACGCTCACCACTTACGAAAGCCGCGCGGATGCGCAGCAGGCGCTTACAGACGGGGCTGTCGTCGCGTACATAGATATAGCGTTAACCGCCGATGACGCGGAGCTGGAAGCGCCGCGGGCATATATAATGGTAGACGCCGCGGCGGGAAGCAAAGCGCAGGCGGCCGAGAAACTTCTCCGGAGCGCCGCGGAAACCATGGGCGGCGGCGCGGGCTTGCCTTCCGCGATACAGCCGTCAAGCAATTCGCTTGACATGGGCGGCAACCAGCCGTCAAGCAATTTGGCTGACACGAGCGACAGCCAGCCGTCAAGCAATTTGCCTGACACGAGCGACAGCCGGCCGTCAGGCAATTCGCTTGACATGGGTAGCGGGCAACCGTCAAGTAATTCGCTTGACACGAGTAAAAACCAACCGTCAAGTAATTCGTTTGACGTATCCGTCGATTATTATAAGGGCATAAAAAACTTTACGTCGTTCGATATGTTCGGCCCGACGCTAATGAGTTTTATCGTGTTTTTCTTCGTCTTTCTCGTCGCGGGCATGGCGTTCCTGAAGGAGCGCAAAAGCGGGACACTCGAAAAAGTTATCTCCACGCCCGTGCGCCGGTGGGAAATCGTCGCGGGTTATATCCTCGGATTCGGCGCCATCACCATCGTGCAATCCGTCATCATAAACGTGTATATCATCACGGTTCTCGGCGTCATTATGAACGGCTCGCTCGGCTACGTCCTGCTCATTACGCTGCTCGAAGCGATCTGCGCGCTGTCACTCGGCATGCTCCTTTCGACCGCCGCGGGCAGCGAATTTCAAATGATGCAATTCATCCCGATAATCATACTGCCGCAATTGTTCTTCTCTGGCCTGTTCGATTTGTCGGAAGGCTGGCTGATATTTGGCCGCATTTTCCCGCTGACCTACGCCGCCGAAGCCATGAACAAGATCATGTATTATGACGGCGGCATCGGCGATATGTGGATAGACGTCGTCGTTCTGCTCGGCTTCTCCGCGCTGTTTGCCGCGCTGAACGTTCTGCTTCTCAAACGGTACCGGAGGATTTGACGAGCGCTATCTGATCCTGCTTTCCCACGCCTTTACCGTGCTGTCCGCGATGATTTTTTTCAAAGGCTCGATGCTCTCCGTTGCGTCGTACGCCTCCATAGCGATAACATACGGCGCTTTTTCCTCGGCGTAAATTATCGTGGGCGGATAGTCGTGGATCATCAGATAATAGTTCAATAATGTCCGGCCGACGCGTCCGTTGCCATCAGCAAACGGATGTATATATTCAAATTGGGCGTGGAAATATGCCGCCGCGGAGAGAATGTTCCGTACGTTCGCGGGATCGATTTCAGGCGCGTTGATCTCGTCGAGCAACGCGTCGATGCCCGCCGCAACCTCATCCGGCGCGTAACCGACATCGGTGAGCCCGACCATGTAGTCGTGCTTTTTATACATGCCAGGGCGTTCGGCAGTATCAATGTAGGTGTGTTCGTCGTATGTTCCGGCGGTCAGGATCAAATGGATTTCCTTGATAAGTTTCACGCTTACCGGCTCGCGGGCAATGATCTTGTCCAGCAGATAGTAATAGCACGTCCGCTGATTCCGCTGTTCGAAAACGGCGCGAAGATCGCCTGTAAAGTTATTTACTTGACCGCTTGTGAATATCTCGCGCGTGTCATGATAATCCACGTCATCGTTTTCGATTTTCCCGGAATTATACGCGAAAAGAATGCGGTAATTGTCAAGCGCAAGCTCGAGCTTCGCCTTCGTATCGATTCTCTTGTTTTGCCACCATGATACGATTTCGGTGTAATCCATCCGTTTGTCCTCCGCGATTATTATATCACGGGGGATTTGAGGCGCTGGTCATCTCACCCACACAAGTTCCGTGCGGCGGCGTTTACCATCCGCGCCGATGCGAACCGGATCCGCCGTTAGCACGAGAGTGCCCGCGTCACGAAATTCGACATACCGTTTTTGCCTGCTGCCGATCCAATTCGGAATCAGCGAAAACTCAAGCTCGTGGTAAACGATGCCCGCGTCTTCGTCCGTAACAAAACGCCCCGCATAGGCAAACGTGCCGCGCGCCGCGGCGAGCGTCTGCTCATCGGATCCGCCGGCCGTATCGGGGATGTCGTACCGCGGCCGGTTCGCGCAGGCGATCTGCACCGAAACCCAACCGTCGTCCGAATAACATATGAAGCCCGTCGCTCCGGCTCCCATTACCGCAATCGTTTCCCCCGACTCGTCGGTACCTGTAAACGATTGCAGCCTCCACGTGCCGACAAGCGCGGCGCTGATGCGTTGGTTATCTTTACTCATAATCTGCCCCTCTCCGTTTCATGTTTGCTTTCATATGTTATATTATATTCATAATGACTAAGGAACTTCAAAACAATAAAACCCGAATCCGGCTGGTCGCGACCGATCTCGACGGGACGCTGCTCGATTCGTCGATGGGACTTCCGGCGGAGAACAAAGCGGCGCTGGAGCGCTGCGCACAGGACGGCATAACGATAGTCGTCGCGACGGGGCGCTCACTGATGACCGTTCCCGAGGCGGTGCGGAACATTCGCGGGCTTAAGTGGCTCGTCTGTTCCAACGGCGCCAAAATATACGATAACGTTACCGGGGAGCAGCTCTACGCGCGCTTCCTCAGCGCGGAAGCCGTCGCGCACGTGAGCGAACTTATTCGCGACGCGTCGATAATGAAGGAAGTGTTTTGGCAGGGCGTCGCCTATACCGATAAGGTGTCCTACGAGCATTCGGACAGCTTCGGCGTCCCCGCGCGCTCGCAGGATTACATCAAAAGGACGCGCCGGCCGGTGGACAGCATCGCCGATTTCGCCTTCGACCACATTCACGAAATCGAGAACATCAACTTCATCTACGGCGACACGATCCAGCGGCTCAAGATACTGAACGCGCTGTCAAGCTCCGACCTTTACACCCTCACGTCGTCCTTTTCGTTTAATTTCGAGATAGGCGGCATCGGTGTCAGCAAGGCGGTCGCCCTCGAAGAAATTTGCGCGCAGCTCGGCGTGGACGCTTCCGAGGTGCTGGCGATAGGCGACAACAGCAACGACCTCTCCATGATAGAGTTCGCGGGCATCGGCGTCGCCATGCAGGACGCCACGCACGACGTCCGGCAGGCCGCGGACACCGTGACGCTGGCCAACGATGACCTCGGCGTCGCCTTTGCCATCAATACGCTGTGCTTCTCATGATTCGTGAACGCTGCCTTTAGTTTGGGCGCATGGGGCACTCAAAATGCTTTTATACGTAATCACGGAAAAGTTCTCCGCGCGAGCTTTTACAAAAACGGCCTTTTATTTTGAGTGCCCCACCGGGCTATCCGGGGCTTCGGCCCCGGCGCGTAAGACAAGCGCGAGAGATAAGGAGCGTAGTTTTCATTTATGGAACCTCCTTGCGTTCGCGCCGTGGCTGCTGCCGCACCCCTCCTATCCCTTGCGCGTCGCCTCCGCTCGTTCCTCGCTCCGGCTCCCCGTAGGGGGCTCTGCCCCCTCTCGGCGGACTGCGTCGTCTTCGGCTCCTCCGTCCTGTCACCCCCGGAGCGGTGATCCGCCGCTTCGCGGCTCCAATGAGGGGAAGTGCCTTCCCCTCAAACTCCCCTTGGGCGCCGCTTCGCGTCGCCGTCGCACGGCGGGCAGAGTACACGGCATATCCATTCTTCCTACGGCGTCCCCGTTTATCACGAACGCAACAAAAAGAACGGGAATAAACCCGACATGCGCCCCCTCTCTCTGCCGTCGTCCTTCTCATCGCCATTTCCGGGCGGCAACGGGCGGCAGAATGCCGCCCCCACGTTTTTCCAGGCAGTGATTTTAGCGGCTATGCCCCGGAATCCAAAATAACGGCCACCCGCAAGCGCAGCGAAACAATCCAGCATTACTATAAACCTCTGGATTGCTTCGTCGCTAATGCTCCTCGCAATGACGATCTGAGCAAAAGCACAAAAACCGCCCCACGTGGGGAAGGGGCCGCACATCTCTGCGCGGCTCCCATCGTTATTGCGAATAAGCAAAATCATATACAAAATGTTATAACAAGCCGATTTGTGAGGGGCGTTGCGCGCATACAAGTTGCGTAGCAACGCGCGCACCGAGGCATATTTGCGAGGCAACGCCGAGCAAACGCCGTCCCCGAACAAATTGGCATCGTTATGACATCATTACTCCGTTTGCTTTGAACATGTAAGTTTTCCCACCGATAGTCCGTTTCCCCGTCAGCATTTTGCCGTTGCCGGAAAGGTAGTACCAACTGTCGTCGGCATCGTGGAGCCACTTGGCCGCGACCATCGCACCATCGCCTTTGAGGTAATACCAACTGCCGTCGTCCTTTACCCCGCCGGTTTTCATCGCGCCGTTTCCGGAGAGATAATACCATGCTTTGTAATTACTATCGTACAGCCAACCGGTCTGCATAATGCCGTCTGCGTTCAGGTAATACCATGCGTCGTCGTAGAGCCAGCCGGTTTGCGCGACGTCGTCGATAAAGAATTTCCACACGCCATCCTCATACGCCCAACCGTCGGTGACCGTCGGATTTTCGGGATCGCCGCCAGTGCCTTGCGGATCGTCCGCATACGTTGCCGTTACGGTTACCTTTTTTGCGGGCATAACGAAAGTTGTCACCACGCTGTTTGGATCAGCGAAAGTTACGCCGTCGTTTGTTGTCCACGTATCAAATACTTTTCCGTCCGCGGGCGCATTTGCCGTAATGGTTACCGTAGCGTTTGCCTCATACGAAGCGCTCCCGGAACCGCCCGTTACCGTTACCGCGTAGGTCGTGGGCGCGGTCGGCGGCGGCGGTGCGTCCTTGTAGGTCGCCGTTATGGTTACCGGATTTGGTGGCATGGCAAAGGTAGTTGTGGAACTGTTTGCGTTAGTGAAGACGACGCCGGTGGGATCGCTCGTCCATTTGTCAAACACTTTGCCCGGGTCGGGTGCGTTTGCAGTGATGCTTACCACATCGCCCTCCGCATACGAACCAACGCCCGAATTATCGGTGCCGTTCAGCACGGTCAGCGCGTAGACGTTTTCGTAGGTCGCGGTGACGGTTACATTCTCCGCGGGCATGGTAAGGACGGTCGTGGCGCTGTATTTGTCTTCAAAGAAATTGCCGTCCGTGCCACTGGTGACTTCCCATTTGTCGAAAGCCTGGCCACTTGGAGCAGGATCTGCGACAATGCTCATCTTCGCGCTCGCTACGTTCGTGGCGCTGAATTTGCCACTCATTACCGTTAAGTTGTATAAATCATCAGACTGCGCATCGGCCGGAACGACGGTCACTTCGCAGGTTCCCGTTACGGGAATACCGCTTTTCGGCGGAGTGATGGTGGCCGTGATTAACGCGGTGCCGTTGGCGACGGCGGTAACTTCACCGGTACTCTCGTCTACGGTCGCGACAGCCGGATTCGATGAATGCCATGTCACAGCAGGCTCATTTACGCCCAATTCAATTTCGTCTTGGTTCGGGGGAGAATAGTCATCCACGGTCAGCGTCTCGTCCTCACCAATCTCCAAGGGGAGAGTGGCTTCGCTCAGCTCGATCTCGTCGACCAGTATCTTGGATTTGGAAGCATACGTCGTTGTCACAGCTGTAATAGTGTCGTAACACCAGATTTCTAGCGACGATGAGGTGCTAGCAAACGTCGATGCGTCGATACC
>JAISEX010000119.1 GCA_031263875.1 Eubacteriales Family XIII. Incertae Sedis bacterium
AGATGGTGTTTATTCTCGTGCGGAGCGAACAGGCGAAGACGGTGACGCACGCCATTCTCGTGACGGCCGGCCTGAAGACGAAGGGGCGCGGCATCAGTTTTATCCTGCCCGTCACGGACGCCATCGGCATGGTTTCGCAGATGGAATTCGAGCAATTGCCGACGGACGATGAGATAGACGAGCAGGGACACCGCTCGGAACGGTAAGATGGTTTGGCGGGACGGCACGGGAAAGGGCGCTCGCGTCGTGTTGGATTTCGCGCCGGTTGTTGTTTGCGTAATAAATGGGGACGCCGTGTAGAGGTAAACGCGTGATTACTTTTCTCGCACCTCCGCGCAAGGGATAGTAGCGGAAATCCCGCAGACCCGAGCAGAGTGGCGGTTAATGAGCGGAGCGACAGTTGAGTCCGTAAATTTCGCATTCGGAACGCATATTCTCAGCGATGGGTCGAGGAATTGGAGCGGATAGCCCGGTGGGGCGCAAGCCCCATGCGCCCAAAGAGATTTCTCAGGCACGAAAATTTCGTTCGCGGCAAATCCACAAAATAATTCTGAATTCTCCCGTGGGCTTGAAATTCGCGGCGGAATGAGGTATGTTAGTAATGTGCTTGTTTTCTTCAAATTTCAAGCGTTTTCGTTAAATAATTAGCAAACTCAGGAGGGTACAGATGAGCAGAGATGTTGTTATCGTGAGCGCGGCGCGGACAGCCGTCGGTTCGTTCGGGGGCTCGCTGAAGGATATTCCGGCGGCGGAACTCGGCGGCATAGTGATAAAGGAAGCTGTGGGGCGCGCGGGGATCGACCCGTCGTCCGTTGACGAGGTCGTTTTCGGCAACGTGCTTCAGGGCGGGCTGGGCCAAAATGTGGCGCGTCAGGCAATGATGGCGGCCGGACTGCCGAAGGAAGTTCCCGCAATGACGCTGAACAAGGTCTGCGGCAGCGGACTGCGCACGGTGAGCCTCGCCGCTCAGATCATCAAGGCCGGGGACGCCGACATTATAGTCGCGGGCGGCACCGAGAACATGAGCGCGGCCGGTTACATCGCGCCGAACGCACGGTGGGGCGCGAGAATGGGCGACACGAAGCTCATCGATATGATGGTTAACGACGGCCTTACCGATGCATTCAATAAATATCATATGGGCGTTACCGCCGAGAACGTCGTGGAGCAGTGGGAGCTGACGCGCGACCAGCTCGACGAATTTGCCGCGGCTTCGCAGCAGAAGGCGGAAGCGGCCATCGCCGCGGGCAGGTTTAAGGAAGAAATCGTTCCGGTGGAAATCCCGCAGAGAAAGGGCGATCCCATCGTCTTCGATACGGACGAATTCCCGAAGGCCGGCGTCACGAAGGACGGCATCGGTCGCCTGAAACCCGCGTTCAAAAAAGAGGGCACCGTTACGGCTGCGAACTCGTCGGGCATCAACGACAGCGCGGCGGCGGTCGTCGTTATGTCAAAGGAAAAGGCTGACGAGCTTGGCCTTGAGCCGCTCGCGACCATCAAATCCTACGCTTCCGCGGGCGTCGATCCGTCGATCATGGGCATCGGCCCGGTCCCGGCGTCGCAGAAAGCCCTCGATAAGGCGGGCCTGGCTGTCGCCGACCTCGACCTCGTCGAGGCGAATGAGGCGTTTGCGGCCCAGTCGGTCGCGGTCTGTCACGATATCGGCTTCGATCCCGAAAAGACGAATGTCAACGGCGGCGCCATCGCCATTGGCCATCCGATCGGCGCCTCGGGCTGTCGTATCCTCATTTCGCTGCTCTACGAGATGAAGCGCCGGGACGCCAAGTACGGTCTCGCGACGCTGTGCATCGGCGGCGGCATGGGTACCGCGCTCGTCGTCGAGCGGTAATTCGCCTGTTTGGATAAAAGAGCGGTCATATAAGGCGCTTCCGCTGAACGCGGGGGCGCTTTTATTATATAATAGAAGCTAAGCAGAAAAGATCACCGGAAAGGATCGGGCAGACAAAAGTGGACAACAATTTCATCCATGAATTTATTGACGAGGATATCGCGAGCGGGCGGTACGGGTACGAGGGGAAGCCGATATATACGCGGTTCCCGCCCGAGCCAAACGGCTATCTGCACATCGGACACGCGAAGGCGATATGCCTGAGTTTTACGACGGCGCGCAAGTACGGCGGCAAGTGCAATCTCAGGTTTGACGACACGAATCCCGGTAAGGAAGATACGGAATATGTAGAGTCCATCGAGGAAGACGTCCGGTGGCTCGGTTTCGAGTGGGACAAACTCTGCTTCGCGTCGAATTACTTCGACCGGATGTACGAGTGCGCGTGCGAGTTGATCCGTCGGGGGCTCGCCTACGTCGACGACCAGACCGCCGACGAGATACGGGACACGCGCGGGACGCTGACATCGCCGGGCGCGGAAAGTCCGCATCGCGGGCGCGGCATCGACGAAAATCTGCGCCTGTTCGAGGAAATGAAAAACGGCGCGTATGAGGCCGGTGAGAAAGTCCTGCGCGCGAAGATCGATATGGCTTCGCCGAATATGAATATGCGCGATCCCGTGCTCTACCGCGTTTCCCACGCGGAGCACCACAATACGGGCTCGGCGTGGTCCGTCTATCCGATGTACGATTTCGCGCATCCGATCGAGGACGCGATCGAGGGCATTACGCATTCGCTCTGCACGCTTGAGTTCGAGGATCACCGGCCATTATACGACTGGGTTTTGGATTCGCTTGAATGGCCGGCGGCGCCGCGTCAAATCGAGTTTGCGCGGCTTGCGATCACACACACCGTAATGAGCAAGCGGCTGCTGAAGGGCCTCGTGGATGACGGGCAGGTGCGGGGCTGGGACGATCCGCGTATGCCGACCATCGCGGGCCTGCGCCGGCGCGGTTATACGCCGGAGGCCATCAGGAGTTTCTGCGAGCAGATCGGCGTTTCAAAATCGAATTCCGAGGTGGACGTGGAATTCCTCGAGCATTGCGTGCGTGACGATTTGAAGGCGAAGGTGGAATCGCGCAACGTGGTCTTCGATCCGGTCAAAGTTATCATAACGAATTACCCCGCAGGCGGTGAGAGCGGTGCGGCGCTTGAATACGTAACGATGGAGAATAGCCGCGAAAATCCGGAGCTCGGCTTTCGGACCGTTCCGTTTGGGCGGGAAATATATGTGGACGGCGACGACTTTATGGAAGTCCCCGCGAAGAAGTATTTTCGCCTGTTTCCGGGGAACGAAGTCCGACTGAAGGGCGCGTATTTTATCACGTGTAACGAGGTCGTGAAGCATCCCGACGGGAGCGTCAAAGAGCTCTTGTGCACCTATGACCCCGCGACCAAGAGCGGCGAGGGCGAGCCGGGGCGCAAGGTGAAGGGGACGATCCACTGGGTCGAGGCGAGCAGCGCCGTGAAGATCCGCGTGTTTGAGTACGGCTATTTGATGAAGGAGAACGAGGACGGCGCGTATGAGTTCGACCCGAATTCCGTGCGCGAGAAAATCTGCTATGCGGAACCGTCCGTCCGTGACGCTATGGCCGGCGAGCGGTTTCAGTTTTTTCGTCACGGGTATTACATCGAGGACGCGAAGCTGACGGACGCTTCGCCCGGCGGCGAAAAGGTCTTCAACCAGATCGTCGGCCTGAAGAGTTCGTGGAAGCCGGAGGGGAAGTAGGGGAGCCGGCACGGGAAGATGGCTCATGCGGGTTCCGTTTCTCGCTTCTGTTTCCGCTCACGCCGGGTTCCGGTACGCCTGGGTAAGGATGAAGGAGCCGTGTACCCTGCCCGCATGTGACGGCGATGCGAAGCAGCGCCCACGGGGAGTTTGAGGGGAAGTTACTTCCCCTCATCGGAGCCGTGCCGAATGGCACGGCGGATTATCTCTCCGGGGGTGACAGGACGGAGGAGCCGAAGGCAACATTCACTCCCTGCGGTCGTTCATTCCTCCGCTCGCGTTGCTCGCTTCGCTGTCCTGTTTTACACTGCGGCTACGGTAGAGCGCCACGCGGCAGAGCCGCTGCGCTCCTCGATGTGCGAGGTACGACGGAGCTGAAGCTCCTGTACCTCTGCCGAAGCCGCGTAAAACAGGCGACGCAGTCCGCCGAGAGGGGGCAGAGCCTAGGTTAAGGCTAGGCGGGGAGCGGAGCGAACGAAGTGAGCGAAGCGACGCGCACGGTAGAGCGCCACGGGCTAAAGCCCTGCGCTCCTCGTTGTGCGAGGTACGACGGAGCTGAAGCTCCTGTACCTCTGCCAAGGGATCGGAGGGGTATAGTGCCCTGTGGCCTCTAAACCTTTACTACTCGCCAGTCTGCTCCGTCATACTTCGTTGCCTTTTTGCCCCGAAGCTCTGCTTCGGCAGGCAAAACGGACAGCGAAGCGACCAAAGGGAGCGGA
>JAISEX010000130.1 GCA_031263875.1 Eubacteriales Family XIII. Incertae Sedis bacterium
TGTCAAGTACCTTATCGACATAGCTCATAATCTTAACCCTCCCAAAGATTAACCTTTATATAATTATCGGTCAATATCGCAATTCGATATTGAATCTATTTCAATTATACCTGCTTTAAGCCCCTTGTCAACAAAAAACCCTCAAGAAAATAAAGTCAGAAAACTCTGCTTTTTCAATGACTTCCAACACGTATCGATAAAATTTTATTATTTGGGTAAAGTATTTTAAAAATAAGCCGAAATATATATGTTCAAGCAGTTCAAAAAACCCCGCAAACCGCATGATTTCACGGTTTTTTATAAAAAAATCCATCCTATCGCTAAAGTAGTTTGCCGATCGTCCGATAACATGTACTGTAAGCAACAGAGCTTGCATGCAGTGCAGAACTCCCGTTACGAGTATGGCGGGAGCTCGCGCGGGCTCTCCGGATACAACCGGCCGGAAGCCGCGTCACAAAAGAGACGCCCTTATGGATATCGGCGTCCGATCATTTCAACCGAGGCGCGACCGGCTTTCCCGGATGCAGTGAAGGAGCTCCGGAAAAGGAAGCGACGCGAACGTTGAATCAAGGAGGAATATTAAAATGATCATCAATCACAACATCCCGGCATTGAATACCTATCGTTCTCTGACAATCAACAATGAAAACACGTCCAAATCCCTTGCCAAGCTGTCCTCGGGTCTCAGAATCAACTCTGCGGGCGACGACGCGGCCGGTCTCGCGATATCCGAAAAGATGCGCAGCCAGATCCGCGGTCTCAATCAGGCCAGCCGCAACGCCTACGACGGCAAGTCCCTGCTGAATGTCGCCGAGGGCGCGCTGAACGAGGTTCACAGCATACTGCAGAGGATGAAGGAACTGGCCGTGCAGTCCGCGAACGACACGAACACCGATTTCGACCGCGAAGAGATCCAAAAAGAGGTTGAGCAGCTCAAGACCGAGATCGACCGCATATCGCGCGACACGGAGTTCAACACGATGAAGCTCTTGAACGGCACGATGGAAAACAAGGCGATGGTCACTGATGCGGAGAAGAACAACGGAACCTTCACAGACAAAAATTTCCGATTCCAGATCAACAGCAGCGCCGTCGTGGCGGCCGGCAACTACACACTGACATGCAGTGCGGCCACAAACGGCGCCGCGAACATCGAGTACCAAACCGGTGTTAATCTTAGTGCAGCCAACGATATCAAATTCAGCAGCATCACGACGCTTACGGGCGGCGATACGGGCCTCGGCGCGAAGTTCGGCGAATACCGTCTGGATATCAGCAGCAACCTCGGAGGCACATACGACCTGACGCTGACGGGCCCGGACGGCAAGTACCAGACGCTGAAGGCGCAGGGCAACGCGGTCAAAGCCCAATTCGAGCAACTCGGCGTGACGATCGACTTCTCCACCAACTCGATCGCGGGCGACGGCACCGTTTCATTTACCAACGAGCTGACGAGCGGGGCATTCACGCTGAAAGGCACAGCCGGTTCCGCTAACGAGAACATTAGTGTAACGCTTACGATCGGCGGCCAAAACAAGGAGTTCCTGACCTACAAAGGACAGACCATTGACATGGGAGGTCTTCAGTTCAATCTCACGGAAGGGCTGTTTTCTGTAGTCGGAGCAAGCGCAAGCGTCCTCGTGATCGACAATTCGATCAAGTTGCACACCGGAGCGAACGAGGGTCAGAACATGAGCATCTCCATACTCGACTCCTCCGCGAAGGCGCTCAACATCAACAAGATAGACTTGCAGATGCAAAAAAAGGCCGACGCGGCCATCACCGTGATAGACGCCGCGATAAACCGCGTGTCCTCCGAACGCTCCAAGATGGGCGCCATCGTCAACAGACTCGACCATACGATCGCGAACCTCGGCACCACGTCTGAGAACATGCAGGCCTCAGAATCGAGGATCAGGGACGTCGATATGGCAAAGGAGATCATGGAATTCACAAAGAGCCAGATACTCTCGCAGGCGGCGCAGTCGATGCTCGCGCAGGCCAACGCCCTGCCGCAAGGCATACTCCAGCTGCTCCAGTAATAAGGGGAGCGTGGCTTCACATAAACGGTACACCTTTCAATTTAAATATGTACTGCACGAGAAATACCGCCGGAAACGGCGGTATTTCTCGGTTAAGTACCGGGGATATCCCTGACGAAGTTATACAGATGGGGGCGGTCCGTCTTCATCTGTGTACCTCAGCCGATCTGCTTGCTCCCCCAATCCGGGTCGTTATAAGACTCAACCCGGTTTTTTCCTTTATTCTTTGCCGCATACATGGCCTCGTCCGAATGCCTGAGAAGTTCCTCGAACGACTCGGCCTCCGCGCAGGAAGCCACCCCGATGCTGAACGTTATCTTGAGCGTCGTCCCTTCATAGCAACATGAATTGTCCCTGACATGTATCCTTATGCGCTCGGCAAGGCGCATGGCGGTTTCATCGTCCGAATCCGAGATCATCACGACGAACTCCTCACCGCCGTAGCGCGCGACGAGATCATAGGAACGCACTATTTCCTTAATGCCGGCGGAAACGGTCTTTAAAACCTCATCGCCGGCCAAATGTCCGTAGGTATCGTTTATATTCTTGAAAAAATCCAAATCCATCATCATTACGTAACAGGGCTTGTTCGATCGCTTCGCCCGGTCGAACTGCATCTCGGCGAGCTCCATGAAGTGCCGTCTGTTATAAAGGCCCGTAAGCGCGTCCGTATAGGCCGCTGATTCGAGTTTCTTCATCATATTGATCATACCCGTGATATCCTGAACAAGGATGACCCAACCGAGCAATCGCGGCTTTCCTCCCGAGAATATCGCGTCGATCTGCGCGCTGAAATACTTATCCTCGCCGTTTTCGCCCGTCAGCATAAAGCGCGCGCCGATATCCTCGGAATAATCAGCGGGGCATAGGAGCTCATCCGGCCAATTCGGAATCTGCGCGACCGGGGCGCCGCGCCGCATGCCCTCCAGTCCCGCGAACAGCCGGCGCGCCGCCCTGTTGGAGCTCATGTACTTCATATCGCTGCTGATGAGCACAAAGGCGTCGCGTATGTAATCCAATGTCATCGAATAGGCTGTGGGGACGATATCGAAGAGATCGTAGCGTATGATGCTGATATAGAACAGTATATTCGTTATAACGAGGGCAAAGGGCGTAAAATTGATATCGCCGAGCGCGTTTTTGAAGACGGCCGAGCACAGGACGTGAATCGCGGTCGCGATGAGCGGAGCGCCGAGCACGAAGATCAACAGGATAAAGGATTTGAACTGTTCCCTGCGTTTCGGAAGCGTTTTTATCAAAATCGCGCAGCCCGCGATCATATAAAGGATAATATAACATTGAACGAAATAGTAAAGGCTGCCCTCCTCTATTTGCAGTCCGGAGATCGGATTGTTCACGTCGAAATGATATGAGGAGTACATCATACCGTGATATTCCGCCGTCCAGATGATCGGCAGACTCAGGACCGAAGGAATAAAAAGGACCGGCGTCAGACGATGCCGCAATATCTCGACGTCACAGTAATCGGCCGCGAACAGCAGATAAAACACGGGAAGAAAACAGCCGCCCAGATACATGAGCTTGACAGCGACCAAGGAACCGGCCGTGGAAAAAGCGGTAAGTTCAAAGAAGTTACCCAGAAGATACAGGAAAACCGCGATCATGCCCAATATGAAATAATAGCGTTTTTCGCTGCGACAATGCAAAAACGTAACGATCATCAGATAAATCGTTACAAGCATCGAAATAAAAACGAGCGTAATTACGCATGCATATACAGCCAATTTTTACGGCGCCCCTTTGTACGAAACCATTCTCAGCCCGGCGGAATTTCTCCGAATTGTCAAACCCACTATAAGTACTATATCACAGTTTATATAACAAAATCAAACAATTTCACATTAACGTTAAAAAAAGTGACCGTTTTACAAATTCTCCACCACCGCCAAGACATTCGGGTCCTCGCTCTCGGAGCCGTGGAAATGGCGTCCCTTCCCGATCAGTTCATCCAAAAAATCGCATATTTCCGACGTGATCAGCTCGCCGGGACAGAGCACGGGAATGCCCGGCGGATACGGCACGATCATCTGCGCGCTGACGCGCCCAAGGGCCTCGCGCCTGTGGACAAAGACCCGTTCGGAGAAGTGCGCGGCCCGCGGCGTTAAGACCTGCGGCGGCATGGGGGGAAGCGCCTCCTCCCATTCCAAGGACCCGCGCCGGCCCTTATGCTCGGCGGATATGTCCTTCATCGCTGATACCAGCCCGGCCGCGTCCTCCCGCTCGGCGCCGAGGCCCATAACGCAGACCCCGTAGAAGTAATCCCCGAATTCGATCTCAATATTATACCGCTCACGCAAGGTACGATACAGCGTGTAGCCGTCGACGCCGAGCTCGCGCGCGGAGATTACGAGGCGAATGGGGTCGTAGTCCGCGATCGCGGCCTCGCCGATCAGATCATTGCCCAAGACCTCGATGCCGGGCAGGGCCGACAGTTCCTTGCGCGCCGCGTTCGATATATCGATCAGGCG
>JAISEX010000166.1 GCA_031263875.1 Eubacteriales Family XIII. Incertae Sedis bacterium
GCATCAGTCCGGTTATGACGCCCTGCCGCGGCGTTTTCCCGTCGCGCAGATAGAGCGGTTCCGCGATGAGCTGCCCTGCGGTCATGCGGGGATTCAGGGCCGATACGCTGTCCTGAAAAATCATGTGGATCGTGAGGTTTTCGCGCGCCGTCCGTTTTCCCGCGGTCGGTTTTTCGAGACCGGCCAAGCAGCGCGCCAGGGTCGATTTGCCGATGCCCGAGGGTCCACACAGGCCGACGATCTCGCCGGGATAGACGGCGAGATGGACGTTTTCAAAGACGGCGGCCTGCTTCCCTCTGCCGAGCGGGTACGATTTGCTCAGCCCACTGACGGACACAAGCGGCGCGGGAGGATCGCTTTCGCTGTGCGATTCGCCGTGTCTGTGCGTGTGCGCGCCCGTATGCTCGTGCGCGTGGATGGCCGTGTCGTGGTAATGGATTTTCCCGTGAGTATGGTTCGCGGGATCGCCGATGGACGCGGAGCGAAGCAGCTCTTTGGTGTAATCCTCGCGGGGCGCTGAAAAAATCTCGGTCATCGTGCCCCGCTCGATAATTTCGCCGTCCTTCATAATAAGGACGCGGTCGGCGAAATCCCGGACAAGGCTGAGGTCGTGTGTGACGAACAGGACTGCGGTGCCGTCGCGCCGGATGCCGTTCAGCAGCTCCATGATTTTCAGCCGCATATTCGCGTCGAGGGAGGTCGTCGGTTCGTCCGCGAATATGACCTGCGGGCGCATGGCGAGCGAAACGGCGACCGCGGCGCGCTGACGCATCCCGCCGGAAAATTCGCCGGGATATTGCCGCGCGCGAATGGCCGCGTTATCGATTCCCACGCGCGCGAGGAATTCGGCCGGGGTGCAGAGGCCGGCGCGGTTTGCCTCCGCGATCTGTTTGCCGACGGGCATCGCCGGATCGAGCGCCGTCAGCGCGTCCTGCATCACGAGCGACATGCCGGAGGCCGGCGGGCGCTCGAGCACGTCGAAACTGACGTCCGCGCCTTTCGGCGGCAGGCCGAGCAGAGAGCGGCACAAGACGCTCTTGCCGCTCCCCGATTCCCCGACAAGGGCGAGGAGTTCCCCGCGGCGCAGGTCGAAACTCACGCCGCGCACCGCGCTTTTACCGGGGAAATCCACCCAGAGATTTTCCGCTCGGATTACCGGTTCCATTCCCACACGTTCCAGAAGATGCCGACGCCGTGGTGCCCGAGCACCGTATCGGTCGTAATGCCGGTCAGCCCCGCTTTCGCGACGTAGAGCGCGTCGATGTAGGCGATAAAGGTATACGCCGGGTCGCGCGCAAGCTCGTCTTGGAACTTCGCGTAGAGCGGCAGCCGCTCCGCCGCGTCAAAACTCGCGCGGGCCTCGGTCAGCAGCCGGTCGACTTCGGCGTTCGAGTAAGCGCTGTAATTCGCGCCCTTATTTGTGCCAAAGACTTTGTAGGTGTGGTCGTCGGGATCGAAGGGGCTGCCCCAGCCGATCAAAAATGCCTGCTGCCCCGCCCAGTCCGTCTGCTCGTTGATCTCGACGGTGGCGTTTACGCCGACGTCCTGCAGATTCTGGGCGCAGATATTCGCCATATCGACGCGCACCTGGTCGGACGGACGGACGGAAATCGCGAAGGCAAGCTGCGCGCCGTTTTTCTGATAATAGCCGTCCTTCCATTTCGTCCAGCCGAGCGCTTCGATCGCGGCCTGTGCCTTTTGCGGATCGTATTCGTATTTCTCGATAGCGGGATTATTGTACTCGCCCTTTTGAAGCGGGGAATAGGCGGCCTGCCCCTGTCCAAGCAGCACGCTCGTCACGACCGCGTTCCGGTCGATGGCATAGCTGAGCGCGGCGGGAAGCCCGGGATTATCCTTCCAGAGCGGATTTGCGAAATTATAGAGGATCCCGCGGTAATCGGCGGTGGCCATATCGTAGACGTCGAATTTTTTATCGGACTTGAATTCCTCCGCGTCCTTCGGCGTGACCTGCGCGAGGTCGAGTTCGCCTGATTTGAGCTGCAGCGCGCGCGCGTCGTAATCCTCTACGATCTTGAAGATGACCCTGTCGATCTTCGGGGCGCCCAGGCAGAAGCCGTCGAATTTCTCCATCGTGATGCTCTGCCCCATATCCCACGACACGAACCGGTACGGCCCCGCGCCGACGGGCGCGCGGTTGAAGTCGTCTTCTCTGATATTCTTGCCGTCGAGCAAGTGCTTCGGCAGTACGCCCATCGTGAGGTAATCCGGCATCGCGGCGTTTGGCGCGGACAGCGTAAAGACGACGGTTTTCTCGTCCGGCGCGGCGATCGACACGATGTCTTCGTAGTTCGAGATGTTTTCGGAACCGTTCGCTTCGTCCATAATCGCCTCGAAGGTGAATTTCACGTCCGCGCTCGTCAGCGGCGCGCCGTCGTGGAAGGTCAATCCGTCCTTCAGCACGAAGGTGTACGATTTCGACGTGTCGTCCCATGTCCACGATTCGGCAAGGCCCGCCACCACGCGGTTATCCTTGTCGTGCCGCGTAAGGCCGAGGAACAGCAGGGAATTGATTTCCCCGTGTTCGTATAGCGCGGGATTGATCGCGGTATAATCGCCCGAGCCGTAGACCAGCGTCGACGCCGCGCCCGCGTTATCGTTCTTCGGCGCGGGTTTTCCCGAGCAGGCGGCAAGGCCGAGCACGAGCGCCAGCGCGAGGATTAGCGAGATGCATTGTTTGATTCGTTTCATATGCTTCATTTTACGATCTCCTTTTCGTGATTGTGTGAAACAATTACCGGTAACGGGTGTGGCATGCGGCAAATGGAATTATATGGAATTTCCCGTGTGCCAATCAATGTTGTGACCTCCTGAAATATATACTGATAATGTGTCCGGTCGTTTTGCGGCATGATTAATGGAATAATGTAACATCAATTGCGTATCTGTCAATTTTATACTCTCCTTAACTAGGTACGAGCCGGTGTGCGCCCGGTGGTTGGAACGTGTGAGTTTATGGTAAATGGAATTATTTGGAACTATCCGCATCTTTGTCAATGTTGCACCCTCCGTAAATACTCGCCGATGTTGACGATGCAGATGAGTGTCGTTATAAGAAACAGCGAGGGAATGAGAATGATCCACCAACTGTTAGTCAGCAGCGCGTCTTCCGATAATCCCATCAGCGTGCCCCACGTGGCGGAGCCGGGCGGCATACCGAGCCCCAGAAAGCTCAGCGTCGCTTCCGCGGCGATCGCCTGGCTGACGTTGGAGATAAGCATAAACATAATGCTCGGCATAAAATTCGGCAGCAGATGGCGCCGGAGCGTGTAGAGGAAGGGAGCGCCCATCAGACGGGCCGCGAGGATATGTTCGCTGCGGCGTATCTGCCGCACTTCGGCGCGGACGATCTTCGCGATATTCATCCACGAGGTGACGCCGATCACGAGCGACAGCGAAAGCATGGTCGGCTTGCCGAGCGCCGCGAGAAGCGTGATGACGTAGAGGATGGGCGGGATGCTCATAATCAGCTCGGTTACGCGCATCAGGAAATTATCGAGCCATCGGGGTGCGAGCCCCGCCGCCGTGCCGTACACGACCGCGATCAGCGCGGCGGCGCACGAGGCGAGTAATCCGATAATAAGGGATACGCGGCCGCCGTGCAAAATCATCTTGAACAGATCGCGCCCCAACTGATCCGTGCCGAACGGATGGGCCGCGTCCGGCGGCACGAGCGACGCGTAAAAATCCATACGCGTTGCATCACCTGGCGCGAAGACGCCTGCAAGCAGGCACGCGAGGACGATGGTTCCCAAGAGGGCGGCGGAGAGGAGGGGGCGTTTCACGTTATTCATTGGTGGCCTCCTCCGTTATCTCATCGTGCCTCATGCGCGGGTCGAGCGCTTCGGAGAGCCACTGCCCCGCCACATTGCTGACGAGGATAATCAGCCCCGTCAGCAGCGTCAAAACCGAGAGCATATTATAATCGCGGTATTGCGCGCTCTCAAAGGTCAGCGTCCCAAGGCCGGGATAGCCGAACACGACCTCGACGATATACGTCCCGGCGATAATATGCGGCACGGACACCGCCATAATGGTGATCAGCATCGGGAGCGCGTTACGCAGGCAGTGCCGCAGCAAGATACTCATGCCGGAAACGCGTTTCACCCGCAGCAGCACCACGTAATCCTTGCGCAGTTCCTCGATAATGCGGTTGCGGATCATGTACGCGTAATACCAGAGGTGGGACAGCACCATAACGCCGACCGGCAGCACGAGATGGAGCGCCCGGTCGGAGAGCCCTCCGCCGCCGATGGAGTACGCCCCGCTCGTCGGCAGGAGTTTCAGGTTGACGCTGAAAATGAGAATGGCGAGAAGCGCGACGAAGAAGCTCGGAATAACGCTGGTCGCCGTTCCGATGCGGTAGATCGCCCGATCCGCGAGTCCGCCCTCCTTTGCGGCGCAGAACGCGCCGAGCAGTATCGCGCCGAGAAACGTCAGCAGATACGAAATCCCGCCGAGCAGCAGGGTATTCGTCCATAACCTGCCGATTACTGAAAGCACGTTTTGCTTGTATTGGTGCGAGATGCCGAAATCGCCCGTCAGAGCGTTGCGCAGCCACGTGAAATACTGCACCGGTATCGGCTTGTCGAGCGAGAGGCGGATCATTGCGGCTTCGCGCTGCTGCTCGTTCATGCGCTCGACCGCGTCGCCGTAGTACGCCGTCAGCGGGTCGCCGGGAGCAATGCGCGCCAGCCAAAACACGATGACCGAAAGGGCGAGCATAAATATAATAAGAAGCAACAGTTTTTTTAATACCGCTCTTACCACGCCGGGCAGTTCCTTTCCGCCGTTTTTCGGCAATTTAATTTGTTACGGAACGCGCGATGTAGCTCATTCCGTAATTTTCCATAACCCGAAATCCGGTCAAGCCCGAACGCAAGCCGTCCAAGGCAATAATTACGGTAACAGGCCGAAGGTTTCGTAACATGTCCATTACAAATAAAGATTATAATAAGCGAAATGTGCCGCCACAAGCCCCGTGGGGGGATATTTTTTGCATTTTGCTGTGATAAAATAGAGAGAACCTCGAAAAATCCGCGATACGCGTGTCTGGCACCTGTCGGCGGGGAGGTACGGTAACGATGCGCGGCAGACAGCATGATAAAGCGCGCGCGGCAGGGCAGCATGGTGAAAACATGCGCTAGAGGGCGCAGGAATGATTTCCATATAATGTAATCTAGAATATTTGAAGCGGGAAGGAGCAAGCGATGGAGCGGCATGATCACGATCACAATCACGACGGCGGTGCGGGGCGCCGGCAGGGTCACACGCACACACATACGAATACGAAAGCCGTCCTCAACCGCCTGTCGCGCGCCATCGGCCATCTCAATTCCGTCAAGACCATGGTCGAGCAGGGGCGCGACTGCGCCGACGTGCTGATCCAGCTTGCGGCCGTGCGTTCCGCGATCAATAAAACCTGCGAGGTGATTCTGAAAGACCACCTCGAGCACTGCGTGGTGGACGCGATAAAAACCGGCGATATCGAGGAAATCGAGGAATTGAACCGCGCCGTCGAGTTGCTGATAAAATAGCGCGGCGGGGTAATTGGCGTGATGGTACACTTCGGACAAGATGGTCTTGCTGGTAGTGCCATTAATGCGGGCGCATGGGGCTGTCCTGAAATATAAGAGGCGGGCCAATTGCTGAAATTTTAACGATTGAAACATTTTAAATCCAGCGAACAGCCCCACCGGGCTTAGGGCATAGGAACCCATCCGAACCCGCCTGTAATGGCGGTATTTCACCGCAGACTTCGTTATCGTCCTCGCCGTATCACCGGTACGCCTTCGTCCTGCTGCCTCGTCTGCGACGAAATACCGCCATTAGCAGGCCTGTGAGTCCACAGGAGACGGATTTTTCTCAGAACACAGGCGGAATTTCAAGTGCATACTGGTGGTACGTACTTGAAATTTGCCGAAGTGCTGGGGAAAATCCGCTTCTGTGGACCGGGTCCGTATGGGTTCCTATACCCTAAGCCCGGTGGGGCTGTCTTCGCGTAATTAAAGACGATCCGAAATTGTTAAACTTTTAACAATTGGGTCGCCCATTCATGTCGCGGGCAGCCCCATGC
>JAISEX010000240.1 GCA_031263875.1 Eubacteriales Family XIII. Incertae Sedis bacterium
ACCAGTACGATATGCTGCGGGATCTGAAGCGCGGCGGGATATTCCTGCTCAATACTGTCTGGACGCCCGAAGAATTGGATGAAAAACTGCCCGCGTCGATGAAGCGCGCTTTGGCGGAGAAGGAGATTGCGTTCTACACTATTGACGGCGTAAAGATCGCGGATAATATCGGGCTCGGAAACCGCATCAATATGGTGATGCAAGCGGCGTTCTTCAAGCTGACCGAGGTGATACCGGTTGCCGACGCCGTGACGTATCTGAAGGCCGGCATCGACGCTTCGTACGGCAAAAAAGGCCAGAAGGTGCTCGATATGAATTATGCCGCCGTGGACGCGGGTATCGATAATATCGTGAAGATCGACGTGCCGGAATCGTGGAAGACCGCAGCGGACGCTTCCGTAGAAACGGCTTCCGTTCCGACGTTTATCGAGGAAGTCCTCGTTCCGATGAACCGGCAGGAGGGCGATCAGGTCCCCGTCAGCAAGTTTGTGGGCCGGGAGGACGGGACGTTCCCGTCGGGTACCGCCGCCTACGAAAAACGCGGCGTCGCGACGAGCATTCCGGTTTGGGATAAATCCAAGTGTATACAATGCAACCAGTGTTCGTTCGTCTGTCCGCACGCGGCGATACGTCCGGCGCTTTTGGACGGCGGTGAGATGGAGCGGGGGCCCGCGTCCTTTGAGGCCATCCATGCGACGGGTAAGGGCTTTGAGGACCTGCATTACCGCATTCAGGTAAGCCCGCTCGATTGCCTCGGTTGCGGTAACTGCGCGGATATCTGCCCGGCGAAAGAGAAGGCGCTGACCATGAGCGCAAATGGCTGGGATCCTGCGGAAGAAGAAAACTGGCGTTTCTATGAAACGGTTTCGATAAAGGATCACCTGACGAGCAAGGAGTCCGTAAAGGGCAGTCAGTTTGCGTTCCCGTATCTGGAATTTTCGGGCGCGTGCGCGGGCTGCGGCGAAACGCCGTATATCAAGGTCGTGACGCAGCTGTTCGGCGACCGCATGATGATAGCGAACGCGACGGGCTGTTCGTCCATCTGGGGCGCGTCGGCGCCGTCGATGCCGTATACGAAAGATAAGGCGGGCAGAGGGCCCTCGTGGGCGAACTCGCTCTTTGAGGATAACGCGGAATACGGGTTCGGCATGGCGGTCGGCGTCCGGCAGCTACGTGACCGGCTCGTGGAAAAGACAAAGGAGCTTCTGGCGATCGACCATGTGCAGCCGCGCGTGAAGGAAGCGGCGCAGGCGTGGCTGGGCAGCAGGGATAACGGAGACGCCGCCGCGCGCGCCGCGGCCGACGCCTATATTAGCGCCCTCGAATGGGGCGCCGCGTCGATAGACGAGGCCATCGGCTACTTCGAGAGCCTCGGCGCTGACGGCGCTGAGATGGCGGGGCAGATGAAGGACACGAAGGCGGCGGGCGCGAAATATTGCCCCTGTCCGGCCTGTACGCTCTGCCTCGAAATACTCGAGGGCAAGGATTTCCTGATGAAAAAGTCCATCTGGGCGCTCGGCGGAGATGGCTGGGCGTACGATATCGGCTACGGCGGGCTCGATCACGTGCTCGCGTCCGGCGAGAATATCAACGTGCTCGTCTTCGATACGGAAGTCTATTCCAATACGGGCGGGCAGTCGTCGAAAGCGACGCCACAGGCGGCTATCGCGAAGTTCGCGGCGTCAGGAAAGCGCATTAAGAAGAAGGATCTCGGCATGATGGCCATGAGCTACGGCTATGTCTACGTGGCGCAGGTCGGCATGGGCGCGGATAAGAATCAGTTTATGAAGGCCGTCATCGAGGCCGAGCAGTACGACGGGCCGTCGCTTATCATCTGTTACGCTCCGTGCATCAACCACGGGATGCGCAAGGGCATGGGCAAGTCGCAGGAGAATATCAAAGACGCGGTCGCGGCCGGATACTGGCATCTGTACCGCTTCGATCCGGAGCTGAAGAAAGCGGGCAAGAATCCGTTTACGCTCGATTCCAAGGAGCCGGGCGCGAGTTTCCGCGATTATATTCTCGATCAGGTCAGATACAGTTCGCTCAGCAAGGAATTCCCCGACGTGGCGGAGGAACTTTTCGAGGCGGCCGAGGGGAACGCGAGAGAACGGTACGAAACATATAAGAGGCTTGCGGAATCATAAACCGCAGGCCGGCATTGGAGGGAGTGCACGAGTATGAATGATGAGAAGTATAACGGCGGAGAGGGCGCCGAAAAGAACAACGGACAGGAGCTGTCCGAGGCAAAGGCGGCAAAGCTGCGGGCGCTTGAGGAAAGCGGGACGGTCTATCAGTACCGCGCGTATAATGCGCCTCAGCAGGCCGGCGGCGATGCGGGCGCGGGCGCAGGAGCGGCTTTTCCCGCTGGCGTAACGGGAACCGAGGCGCCGGGAGGACCGGCACCAGGCATTACGGCGCAGGGTTACGGAGCGTCGTTATACGGCGAAGCGCAGGACACAGCCGCGTCGCTCTACGGCGATGCAGGAGCGAACGGAGGCGCGGATTCACCCGTCAGTGTAACGGGAACCGAAGCGCCGACACCTGACACTTCCGCGCAGAGTTACGGAGCGGAATTATACGGCGATACGTCCGGTACGGCAGCTCCAACCGACGGAGCGTCGTTATACGGCGAAACTCAGGACACGGCCGCGTCGCTCTACGGCGACACGCCAGCCGCTTCGTTATACGGGGAAACACCCGGCACGGCCACGCCGTTACTCGAAACACCGTTACCGGATACGACGACTCCATTATACGGAGCGCCGTCATACGGCGGCGCGCAGACCGCGGCGGGTCCGCCCTACGGCGAAGCGCCTTCCAGCGCGGCGTTCGCGGCGGCAACGCCCGGTTACGAATACGCGTCCGGCGCGAAAAAGCCGCGCATATACGGATTCAGCCGCGGCGTGCTGACGGCGTTTATTATTATCGTCATTATGGCCTGCGTCGTTTCGGGAGTCGGCGGCGGGCTTATCGGCGCCAATCTCGGCGGCCGGCCGGCGGCAAGCTCCGAAAATTCCATTACGATCAACGCGTCGGACGATACGACGGTCACGGAGGCCGTCGCGCAGAAAGTCCTGAATTCGGTTGTCGGCGTGACGACCATTATACAGACGCAGAATTATTTCGGCCAGAGCGGACAGTCGAAGGGCGAGGGCAGCGGCATTATTATCCATAGCGACGGCTATATCCTCACGAATTCGCATGTCGTCGGGGACGGCTCCGCGTCGCAAGTCACGGTGGTTTTGCCGAGCGGCAAGGAAACCGAGGCGAAGCTGCTCTGGAATGACGACGCGATCGACCTCGCGGTGCTGAAGGTGGACGAAAAGGGGCTGTCGCCGGTCGAATTCGGCGATTCCGACAAGGTGCGGATCGGCTCCTATGTCGCGGCGATCGGCAATCCGCTCGGTATCGAATTCAGCGGAAGCATTACGCAGGGCGTGGTCAGCGGCCTCAACCGCTCGATCATCGCCTCATCGGATACGAAGACGACGAGGATGGAAGGGCTGATCCAGGTCGACGCGGCGATCAATCCCGGCAACAGCGGCGGCCCGCTCCTCGACAGCAAGGGGCAGTGCATCGGCGTGAATACCGCGAAGGCGTCGGCCGAGGGCATGGGCTTTGCCATACCGATCAATACGGTGAAACCGATTATCGACAAGGTTATCGCGACGGGCAATTTTGAGCGCGCCTATATGGGCATTACGACTTCGAACGCCGCCGATATCGCGGCGCAGTATCCCGACCTGAAGCTCGGTGTCGACACGGGGGCCTTTATCAACGAAGTCACCATATCGTCGCCCGCCGACAAAGCCGGCCTTATTATGAAGGACGTTATCATCGCCGTCAACGATAAAAAGGTCGATACGTCGACCGCGCTTATCAAGGAGCTGCTGAACTACAGCGCGGGAGATACCGTGACCATTACCTACGTGCGGAACGGCGAAACGCTGACGGTCCAGGTGACGCTGGCGTCGCAGTCGGAAGTCTTGGTGAAATCCGATCAGCAGCCCGATTCGTCAGACGGATCGCAGGACGGCGGGAACGGAGGTTTTAACTGGTAGTTCTCCCCGCGTTATACATGGTATAATAAGAGAGGGTGAAAATGCTTCACCCGCGTTTTAGTGCGCATTAGTGACCGGCCCCGTGTTTCGATGCCGGTGAGGAAGGAAACAGACAGTATGAAAGCAGCATGTATCTCGAGGGAAAAAGACGACGTCACGTTTACGATGGAATTTGACGCGGAATCATTTGAAAACGCGCAGATCGAAGCCTATAAGAAAACGAAGGGCAAGTATAATGTGGACGGTTTCCGGCCCGGCAAGGCCCCGCGTAAAATCATCGAACAGCATTACGGCGAAAGCGTCTTTATGGAAAGCGCCGTCGAGGAACTGATGGAGGCCGAATATCCGCGTGCTCTCGCCGAGCTTGCGATAGAGCCGATCGCGATGCCGACCGTCGAATTCAAAGAGGTAAAAAAGGGCAGCGGTTTTACCGCGACGGTAACGGTCGCCGTTCCGCCGGAGATAGAAGTCAAAGATTATACGGGCGTCAAGATCGACGCCGTCAAAGCCGAGGTCACGGATGAGGACGTCGATAAGGAACTCGAAACCATGCAGTCGAAGGGCAGCCGGTTTGTGGAATCCGAGGACGCCGCCGCGGACGGGGATATCGTCACCATAGATTACGAAGGCTATACGGGCGACGAGCAGTTCGAGGGCGGTACGGCGCAGGGCCAGAGCCTGAAGCTCGGTTCCAAGACGTTTATTCCGGGCTTCGAGGAACAGCTTATCGGCGCGAAGAAGGGCGATACGCGCGATGTGAACGTTACCTTCCCGGAGGAATACCACTCGAAGGATTTGAAGGGCAAAGACGCCGTGTTCAAGGTGACTGTTAATGAAGTGCGGAAGGAAGACCGGCCGGAGCTGAACGACGATTTCGCGAAGGACACGAGCGAGTTCGATACGCTCGACGCGCTGAAGGCCGACGTTCGCGAGAAATTGCAGAAAGCCGCCGAGGAACGCGCCGAATACGAGAAGAAGAACGCCGTGCTCGAAGCCGTCTACGAGGCGAACCAATTCGACGTCCCGCCGGTGATGGTCGAGGACGCGATGGACGATATGATGAACGAGTTTTCGCGGAATCTGGGCCAGCAAGGGCTCGATATGCAGCAGTATCTGCAATTTCTCGGACAGGACGCGGCGGCGTTCCGCGAGCAGACAAGGGCGGATGCCGAAAAACGCGTGAAGATGCGCCTTATTATCAAGACTGTCGCGAAGACCGAGGGCTTTGAGGCGAGCGAGGCGGAGGTCGATAACGAGCTGACGCAGATGGCCGCCCAGTACGGTCTCGAAAAGGAGAAGCTCGCGGATTATCTCGGAAAATCGCAGGTCAGCTTGCTGAAAGAGGATATCAAGAACAGAAAAGCTGTCGATTATATGTTTGAAAACGCCATTATCGGGGCATAAAAAGGAGGCTATCATGGCATTGATTCCCTATGTAATAGAACAGACGGGGCAGGGAGAGCGTTCATATGATATCTATTCGCGTCTTCTGAAGGACCGCATCATCTTCCTCGGCGAGGAAATAAATGACGGGCTGGCGAGCCTTATCGTCGCGCAGCTCTTGTTCCTCGAGGCGGAGGACAGCGAAAAGGATATCAATATGTATGTGAACAGTCCCGGCGGCTCCGTTTCGGCGGGCATGGCGATCTACGACACGATGCGCTATATTCGTCCCGACGTTTCGACGATCTGCGTCGGTATGGCGGCGAGCATGGGTTCGTTCCTGCTGACGGCCGGCGCGAAGGGCAAGCGTTTCGCGCTGCCGAACGCCGAGATAATGATACACCAGCCGCTCGGCGGCGTGCAGGGCCAAGCGGAGGATATCAAGATCCACGCCGACCATATTATCGCGACGCGCGAAAAGCTGAACGGGATCCTCGCGGAAAATACGGGTCAGCCGATAGAGCGTATCGCTGTCGATACCGATCGGGATAATTTTATGACGGCTGAGCAGGCGGCGGATTACGGGCTGATCGATAAGGTGATAAGCTCGCATGGCGGGCCGGGTAAAGGGTAAGGAAGCGCCGTGAGAGTCTCAGGCAGGGTCGGAACGGCGGCGATGGCATAAGGCAGCCGGAGCTGGGGAGTGAAGCGACTCACATCTCATGCGCTCATCCTAAGCGGCGCCCAAGGGGAGTTTGAGGGGAAGGCACTTCCCCTCATCGGAGAGGTAAGCGTAAGCGAGCCTCGGATCACTGCTCCGGGGGTGACAGGACGGAGGAGCCGAAGGCGACGCAGTCCGCCGCCTAGCCTTTACCTAGGCAGAGCCCCCTACGGAGAGCGAGGCGCAGCCGAGCGACGCGCAAGGGATAGGAGGGGTGCGGAGCAGCCGCGAAGCGGCCGGAGCCCCGGATAGCCCGGTGGGGCGCTCAAAACAAGAGATTGTTTTGAGTGAATGGACGCGCCGAGGACTGTCCCGTGGGCTACGCGCAAGTTTATTTTTGAGCGCCGCATGCGCCCGTGTTAAAATAGTAAAGAGAAAAATGGCGAAGGATATTGGATGGTTCGCTGAGAGCGGAAATGAGGCAAAAATAAAGACAAGGTGGATGTATGAGTAACTATGATGATAACAAGCAGCTAAAGTGTTCGTTTTGCGGTAAGACGCAGGATCAGGTCAAGCGGTTGATCGCGGGGCCAGACGTCTACATATGCGACGAGTGCGTGGAATTGTGCCAGGATATAATCCGCGAGGAGTTCGAGAACTTCTATAAGGAGAACGGGGTGCCGGTCCGCGGCGAGTTCTTCGTGCCGAAACCCAAGGAGATCGACGAGTCACTTTCCGATTATGTGATCGGGCAGGACGAGGCGAAAAAGATGCTCGCGGTGGCGGTCTACAACCATTACAAACGCGTGCTGCATGCCGGGCGCATCGACGACGGGGTGGAGATCCAAAAGAGCAATATCGTGATGATAGGGCCGACGGGATCGGGCAAGACCCTGCTGGCGCAGACGCTCGCGAAGATATTCAACGTCCCGTTTGCGATTGCGGACGCGACGGCGCTGACCGAGGCGGGCTATGTGGGCGAGGACGTCGAGAACATCCTGCTGAAACTTATCCAGGCGGCGGACGGCGATATCGAGAAGGCGCAGAAGGGCATTATCTATGTCGACGA
>JAISEX010000264.1 GCA_031263875.1 Eubacteriales Family XIII. Incertae Sedis bacterium
GCTCATCTCCGCGAGCGCAACGCGCATGCCAAGTTGCGCGGCCCGTATCGCGCCGGAATAGCCGGCGGGCCCGCCGCCGATCACGACAAGGTCAAATGCGTGTTTATGCTCCATCGTTATCCTCTCTCCGGTAGCGCAGCACCGGATTTCGCGCCGCGGCGACCTCGTCAGGGCGTCCGATCGGTGTGGTTTGCGGGCAGGCGTGAACAGCGCCGGGGTCCTCCATCGCGGCATCGTAGATTTCCGCAAAGACCCGCGCGGCCTCATCCAGCGTTTCCTTGCTCTCGGTTTCCACGGGTTCCACCATCAGCGCTTCCTTTACGATCAGCGGGAAATAGACGGTCGGCGGATGGATGTTCCGGTCGATCAGGGCCTTCGCGATCTCGGTCGCGGTAACGCCCCGCTCTTTCTTTTCCCGTTCCATAGAAATCACAAATTCGTGCATACAGACGCCCGTGGTGGCGACCGTGTAACGTTTTTTTAGAAGATGCATAAAATAATTCGCGTTGAGCACCGCGGTTTTCGCGGAGAGCGGGATTCCCTCTTTGCCGAGCGTCATCAGATAGGCGAGCGCCTTGACGACGACGAGAAAATTACCGTAATAACCCTTGACGCGTCCGATGCTGTCGGGCCGGTCGTAGTCGAGCCGGAAGCCGTTATCCGTCTTCGTGACGACGGGATAGGGGAGGTAGGGTTCGAGGAAATTTTTGCATCCCACCGCGCCGCAGCCGGGCCCGCCGCCGCCGTGCGGAGTCGAGAAGGTTTTGTGCAGATTCAGGTGAATGATGTCAAATCCCATATCGCCCGGGCGCACGACGCCCATGACCGCGTTGAGGTTCGCGCCGTCGTAATAGACGAGGCCGCCCGCCTCGTGCACGATTTCCGTGATCGAGAGAATGTCTTTCTCGAAGATACCGAGAGTGTTCGGGTTGGTGAGCATCATTCCCGCGGTATCGGCGGAAACAGCCGCTTTCAGCCGTTCGATATTGATACAGCCGTCCTCGTCCGACGGGATATTCACCACTTCCATGCCGCACATCGATACGGTGGCCGGGTTGGTGCCGTGAGCCGAATCCGGTATAATGATCTTCTTGCGCCGGTGATCGCCCCGCGCCTCATGATATTTTTTGATAAGCATCAGTCCCGTAAATTCGCCCTGCGCGCCGGCGGCCGGCTGGAACGTCATGCGGTCCATGCCCGTGATCTCCGTAAGATATTCCTCGGCAAGCGCGAGCGCCGCAAGGCAACCCTGCACGGAACTTTCCGGCTGCAGAGGATGGATTTCGCAAAAGCCCGGAAGTTTTGCGCATTTCTCATTGACGGCCGGATTATATTTCATCGTGCAGGAACCGAGCGGATAAAACCCGCTGTTCACGCCATAGGCCCGTTTTTCCAAGGCCGAATAGTGTCGCGAGAGATCGCCTTCGGATAATTCAGGCAGCAGGGGAGCGGTTTTTCGCGCGAGCTGTTCCGGCAGCGCCGTTTCGGGAACGTCGAGCGGGGGAAGCAGTTCGCTGCGCCGATCCATAACGCTTTTTTCAAACAGCAGATCCATTACGCCACCTCCTTTATCAAGGTAATCAAGCGGTCGATTTCTTCCTTCGTGTTCATCTCGGTCGCGCACCAGAGGATCCCGCCGTGGGTGAACGCGCCCGCGAGGATGCCGTGCCGCGCGAGATGTTCTTCGAGTTTCGCCGTATCAACCGGACATTCCGTCAGAAATTCATGGAAGAATTCCGCGTCGTGCCGGCGTTTAAATCCGCAGGCTTCAAGTTCCCGCGCGAGGTAATGCGCTTTGGAAAAACACTGCGCCGCAACTTCCTTGAGGCCGCGCGGCCCCATCGCCGCGAGATAGACGGCGGCGGTCATCGCGCAGAGCGCCTGGTTCGAGCAGATGTTGCTTCCGGCCTTTTCCCGCCGGATATGCTGTTCGCGCGCCTGTAAGGTCAGCACGAACGCGCGCCGTCCCGTATCGTCGGTGGTCTGTCCGACGATGCGCCCCGGCAATTTCCGCGTCATCGCGCCGGTCGCCGCCATAAATCCGAGATACGGCCCGCCGAACGAGAGCGGCATTCCGAGCGGCTGCCCCTCGCCGACCGCGATATCCGCGCCGCATTCGCCCGGCGATCTCAGAATCGCCGCCGCAATCGGATTCACGCCCATTATACATTTCGCGCCGCCCTCGTGGATGATCTCCGCCGCCGCTTCGCAGTCCTCGATCAAGCCGAAATAATTCGGCTGCATCAGATAGACGCCCGACACGTCCTCGGACATATTTTTCCGCAGCTCGTCCAGATCGGTCAAACCATCTTTGGCGGGAATCACGCGAACCTCGTTGTTCGCCGCCCAACAGTAGGTCTTGACCGTTTCGATCACTTCGGGGTGCGCGGTTTCGGAGATCAGCGTCACGCCGCGTTTCCGGTCACGGCACATCGCCGCCGCTTCCGCCGTCGCGGTCGCGCCGTCATACACCGACGCGTTGGAGCTGTCCAATCCCATTAATTCCGCTATCATCGTCTGATATTCGAAAATCGATTGCAAAATGCCCTGCGACAGCTCCGCCTGATAGGGCGTGTAGGCGGTGACGAAAGTTTCCTTCGACGTTACCGCGTCCACGATGGCGGGTCTGTAATGCCGGTAGGCTCCGGCGCCGCGAAAGCTCGCCCGGAACACGGTGTTTTTCTCCGCGAGACGGCTCATCTTTCGCGTTACCTCAAGTTCCGATAAGCCTGCCGGAATGTTCGGGCCGCTTTCCTGTAATAAAAGCTGCGGAACGGCCGCGTAAAGCTCGTCAATCGAGCCGCGCCCGATCGCGCCGAGCATCTCCGCGCGCTGCACATCGGTGGAGGGAAGATAATGCGCCATGCTATTCTCCTTCGGCAACAAATGCCTCGTATTCTTCGGCGGATAAGAGCGGTTCGTCGATCTCGGCGTCCCCCACCTGGACGAGCCACGCCCCATACGGATCCGCGTTGATCATTTCTGGCGTATCCAGCAGTTCCTCGTTAATGGCGGTGACCGTCCCCGAAACCGGCGCATAGATGTCCGATACGGTCTTGACGCTTTCGACGTCGCCGATAATATCGCCCGATGAGAAGGCGTCGCCGGCCTCGGGCAGATTGACGAAAACCAGCGCGCCCATTTCGTTCTGCGCATAGTCCGTCAGCCCAATTTTCAACGTGGAATCGGGCAAAAATTCGACCCATTCATGCGTTTTGGCGTATTTGAGATGGTGCGGATTGTTCATGGTACTGTTTCCTTTCTTACTGCTGGCGATTTGTTAATAATGGCTTGCTTATGTAATGGTAACGGCGCGTTGCCGGTAAGCTCACCCCTGCGCGGCGCGTCGGAAATGCCCCCTGCGTTTCGCGTGCCGGATGTCCGTCCGGTAATGCCGCTCTATCGTTGCTCCGGTTCACAGCCATCCTCTCCGTGCCCGATAAAATAAAAAAGAGCCGCACAAAACATGTGCGTCTCCGTGTGCGGACCTGAAAGTTTCTCCCGGTAACGGGATTGCCTCTTCGGTGCCAAAATTTTGGCTCTCCGGAATATTCGTCCGGATCCGGTCCCTTTGCCTGAGAGTTTTCACGCGGCTCCCCTTCGGCGCCGATCACAACTCGTGTGATGCGGTCTCTCCCGAATCTTTCTTCCGAATATTATTCATTTTTTTTCATCATATCACCACTCGCGGTGGTATGTCAATCGAAAAAACGCGCCGGACGAACGAACGCGACGGGCGCTCGGGCAAAAAATTGTTGCATAATGGGTGGAATGGGTGTATTATAAGTGAAAAGGAACCCGTCGTATGGCGATTCGTTCCCAAATAATTGGTTAGAAATCACCTACTTTCGTGGGTGGTTTCTGTTTTGTGCTTGCCTGCCTTGCAGGAGACTGATTACCGTACAAACGGCGCACACGGCTTGGAGTATAACTCCGATAACCATGAGAATCAGTGCCATAGCCCCACCTCCTTTCTCGTCTGATAAGTCAGCGTGAGGCTAAAGAGATCTATACAAACCCGGTCCACAGAGGCGGATTTTCCCCAGAACTTCGGCAAATTTCAAGCACGTACCACCAGTATGCACTTAAAATTCTGCCTGTGTTCTGAGAAAAATCCGTCATCCGTGGACTCTTTGACCTGATAATGGCGGTATTTCTTCGCAGACGAGGCAGCAGGACGAAGGCGTACCGGTGATACGTCGCGCTTAGGATGAGACTCGCTTCGCTCGCAGCTGGACGATAACGAAGTCTGCGGTGAAATACCACCATTACAGGCGGGTCTGTATAGTTCTCTTCAGCCTCGTGGAAGCGGAAACAGAATCACCACACTTATTACCGGAAAATCCGATAAATGGGTTCCCTTCTCAATCACTATTATATCACCAATAATTTGAAATGCAAGAGCAGAATTAATTATTTATAAATTATTTTACTCCTGAAAATATCAATCATACAAAATCCGGTCAACACAAATATGTCGTCATGTTACACAAGGACGAAAACTCCGGCGCCGGACGAAGCAAAGTGAGCGACGCAGTGCCTACCGACCACAAATGGCACATTTGGCACGTGACTTCTGTGCCATATAATCCTCTATTGGCACAGAAACTGACACCTGCAAGGCACAGAAGCGCGGGATTTCGGATAAGCGTTCGTTTGACGCTCCGTTATTCCCCGCAGCGTAAGGGGCAATTTGTGCCGTTTTTACACGATATTTGCGAAAAATCAGTACTTTGATAATTTATTTTCATACTTTTTAGATGTTTCTTTAAAATTGGCATGTTGGTTGCTTAATTAATGATATGATTGCTTTTATATATTCTGGGTGGTTACTATGAGGAGGTTTTTTTTATGACAGTAATGCTAATCGTTATCATCTATGAGGTCGCGTCGATCGGCGGCGTCAGCCTGTATCTCTATTTAAAGAGTAAGAAGCTGAAAGCCGCGGGCGACAGCATGGAGTTCTCGAACGCGGGGCGTTCGCTCTCGTGGCCGGTCATCGGCGCGTCCATCGCGCTTGCCGTTCTCGGCTCGGTACACGTCTTCGGCATCATGGAAGTTTCATGGGGCATGGGCGCCATAAGCGTCTGGTTCTCTATCGCGCACGTCGTCCTGATCTGCGTTATCTGTCTGGTAACGGGACGTTTTGTGCGGCGCATGAGGGTCAATACCATACCCGAACTGATGCGTAAACTCTTTGACGACAGGGTGGGCCTGCTCTGCGTGGCGGTCATCGCGATGCAGACGTTTGCCATCCTGACGATGGAAGTGCAGGCGCTCGGTATCATCTTCAACGCGCTTACGCAGAACGCCGTTTCCACGGAAGTGGGTACCATTATCGGATCGGCCTTCGGTCTTGCCTACGTGCTGCTGGCCGGCATGAAGGAGATCGGTTGGGTCAACATGATCAATACCGTCGTGATGTACGCCGGCCTGATCCTTGCGACGGTCTTCCTCGGAAAATTCCTGTTTACCGGTAATCCCTATGACGGATATTCCGGCTGGGACGCGGTACAGGCTTTCTTCGAGAACCCGCCGGCGGGCGTGGAGCAACCCGGCCCCGTTCCGATCGAAAAATATACGAGCCTCTTTGGTACCGGTGGTTTTAACGGATCGCTTATCAGCTTCGGTATCGCGACTGTCATTGCGGTCACGTTTGCGCAGGGCATCAGCCAGATGGGGCTTCAATCCACGATGGCAGCCAAAGACGAGAAGACCGTTATCAAATCCCTGTGGGTCGCGGCTCCGGTCAACGGACTTTTCGGCATCTTCACCGCGCTTATGGGCATCGCGGCTTTCGCGGCGGTGAACAGCGGCGCTCTGACGCTTCCCGCG
>JAISEX010000273.1 GCA_031263875.1 Eubacteriales Family XIII. Incertae Sedis bacterium
GACGCTTTCGGGCCGCAGCATGCTGCGGATCCTCGAGATCGCGACGGAGATGGGCTATATCCGCATCCCCAAGAACGTGCTGATAGATATATCGGAAATCAAGAAATACCCGGATAACAAGCTCGTTATTATCACCACGGGCAGCCAAGGCGAGCCGATGTCCGCGTTGTCCCGCATCGCGAGCGGCGACCACCGCGCCGTGTCGATCAAGCGCGGCGATAAGATCATCCTCTCGTCCACGCCGATCCCCGGTAACGAGAAAAGCGTGTCGAACGTCGTCAATATGCTGCTGCAGCGCGGCGCCGGCGTCGTGTATTCGGATATCGCGGATATCCACGTGTCCGGCCATGCCTGCCGCGAGGAACTCAAGATCATGCTGTCGCTTATCCGGCCGCAGTATTTTATGCCGATACACGGCGAATACCGCCATCTCAACGAGCATGGGCTGCTCGCGGAGCGCCTCGGCGTGGCGCACGATAATATTTTCATTCTCGAAAACGGCTCGGTCCTGACGACGGACGGCAAGTCCATGCAGGTTTCGGATGAGAAAATCGACGCGGAACCCGTCTTTGTCGACGGCCTCGGCGTGGGCGATATCGGGACGATCGTGCTGCGCGACCGCAAGCTGCTCTCGGAGTCGGGTCTTATTATCGTCTGCGCGACGCTCGATTCCTCCACCGGCCGCATCGTATCGGGCCCGGATATCATCTCGCGCGGATTTATTTACGTGCGCGATAACGAGGATCTTATCGAGGATCTGCGCATGGTAGCCGCGAATGCGCGGTATGACATGGAGCGGTCCAGTAAGTCCAAAAAATCCGATAAAAACGCGCTGCAAAACGGCGTAAAGGACGTGCTGAAGAAGGCGATCTTTGAGAAGACGCGCCGCAATCCCGTGATTCTGACGATATTTATGGACGCGTAACGGCGCAGGAGGGAGACCGATGACAAATATTCACGATATGGCGAGAGCGCTCGCCGAAGCCATGAAAAACAGCGAGGAATACGCGCAGTATATCGCGGTGAAGAATAAGGCGTCGCAAAACGCCGAGTTGTCCGACGCGATCAACGATCTGCACGAAAAGCAGTTCGATATGCAGCGGCGGCAGATGAACGGCGAGGAGCTCGGCGCGGAGATCATGGGGCAGATGCAGAATCTGACGCAGATACTGATGCGCGATCCCGTCGCGGCGGAATACATGCAGGCCGAGGTCCGGTTTACGCTGATGGTCAACGACGTCTATGAAATTATCGCGGAGGCGGTCAAGACTTCTGATTAGGGCGCGCATGTGATATAATTATAGGCTGATAAGTGAAAAGGAAACGAAGATGAGAGAGCGAAGCGCCGTTATATCCCCGGCGCAGGCCGCGATGAGGACGATGGCATGAACGGTGCGGGATCAATGGAATGAAGCGCTGTTATATCCCCGGCGTCTGTCAGAAGTGATGACGATGATAGTGAAGCGAGGCGAAGCCGAGCGACGTTCGCTGCGCTCACTCCTCCGCTCGCGTTGCTCACTTCGCTGTCCTGTTTTACACTGCGGCTGAAGCCGCGTAAAACAGGCGACGCGCACGGTAGAGCGCCACGGGCTGAAGCCCGGTGGGACCCCGCCCCATGCGCCCGTATTGAAAGTGCAGGCTCGCGGAAGCGAAATCCGGTGCGAAAAAGTTACAACAGAAATGAGGCAATGATGTTATCAGCAGGTGAATTCAGAAAAGGTATGACATTTGAGATCGATGGCGAGCCCTTCGTTATTCTCGACTTTCAGCACGTGAAACCCGGTAAGGGCAGCGCTTTTGTGCGGACGAAATACAAGAATATCATGAACGGGACGATTCGCGAGGAGGCGTTCAATCCCAACGATAAATTCCCGAAGGCTCATATCGAAACGAAGAATATGCAGTACCTCTATAACGATGGCGAGCTGTATTATTTTATGGATGAGGTGACTTTCGAGCAGGTGCCGCTGATGGCGGATCAGGTGGAGGACGCGATGCAGTGGCTCCGCGAGAACGACAGCGCCGCTATCAAATTCTATAATGACAGCGCCTTCCTCGTGGAAGCGCCGAATTTCGTGGAGCTGAAAATCATCGAGACCGAGCCGGGCGTCAAGGGCGACACGGCCACGAATGTGACGAAGGCGGCGACGGTGGAAACCGGTGCGGTGGTGCAGGTGCCTATTTTTATAGAAGAAGGTGAAGTTATAAAAATCGACACACGATCGGGCGAATACCTCGGAAGGGCATAATGGCTAATTCGGGCAGACGACCATATTCGGAATTTAAAGAGGACAGCAGACGTGCCGAGGGCCTGCCTTCGGATAAGTATATGTCTGCGCAGCCGCGGCCGGAATCCGCTTCGGATCGGCCGTTTGATGATATATATGAAGAAAACCGGGCGCCTCACCGCCCTCTGCGCGAACAGGAGGCGAATGCGCCGCTTGCGAAGGCGGGCGAAGAGCAGCGGGGGCGTTCTCCCGCTCCGGAACCGCCGGTTGACCGGTATGCGGAATCGTATTTTACCGGCCGCAGCGAGAAAAAACCGCGCGGCGGGGTGCTGAAGAAACTGCTCGGTACGCGTGATGAACACGATGAAGATGTAAATAATGTTGAGATGTCCGCTGCGGACGAAGAAGGACGGGAAGCGCGCCGTCAGTACCGCGATGGGCGCGCGGAAACGCCGTCGGACCGGTACGCGGAATCGTATTATACCGGTGACGACGAGAAAACGCCGCGTGGCGGGATGCTGAAGAAACTGCTCGGTACGCGTGATGAACACGATGAAGATGTAAATAATGTTGAGATGTCCGCTGCGGACGAAGAAGGACGGG
>JAISEX010000284.1 GCA_031263875.1 Eubacteriales Family XIII. Incertae Sedis bacterium
GTACAGGAGCTTCGCCTGTTTTACGCGGCTTCAGCCGCAGTGTAAAACAGGACAGCGAAGCGAGCAACGCGAGCGGAGGAGTGAGCGAAGCGAACGTTAGCTCCGTCGTACCTCGCACAACGAGGAGCACAGGGCTTCAGCCCGTGGTGCTCTACCGTGCGCGTCGCCTTCGCTCGTGCCTCGCTCCGGCTCCCCTGTGCGAGAAAAGTTCCTGACATATCCGTCCTCTGCACGGCGTATTAATGTATCACACATACGAAAAAAGAAACGGGCTTAAACACGACGTAACCTTTCCCTTTGTGCCGTCACCCTGTAATGAAGACGGGCGCGTAATGTTTTCTGCCCGCACGGAGGAGCGGCTCCGACGGCAATGACAGACTTTATGGCGGACGGCACGGAATGGCGCACATGCCCCGCGCAAGGGATAGCAGCGAAAATCCCGCAGGCCGCCGGAATATTTGCTTTTTGTGGTCACTTTGTTGTACATTTTTATCTTGCGGCGCAACTGTATAAAACAGGCGGCCGAGGAATTGCAGCGGATAGCCCGGTGGGGCGCAGCCCCATGCGCCCGAAAAAATAAGCGCGAAGTTTATCAGGATCGTTTCAGCACACTACTCCCCGCCCGTATACTCCGCGAGCGTCCGGTACTGCGGCTCGGCGCCGCGTTTCTTGTGCCGTATCGCGATAAGAAACGCCTCGGCCGTGTCCATGCAGGTCATCACGGGGTGGTTGCGCTCGGTCGCGTAGCGGCGAATGGCGAACGAATCGCTGTCCGTCTTGTTCATCACCTCGGGAACGTTGATGATGATCGTGATCCCGCCCGACGCGATTTCCGCTTTCACGTCCGCCGCCGCATCGATAACGGCGCACTCGATCCCGGCGTCGCGCAGAAATTCCGCCGTCCCCTCGGTCGCGGCAAGCCCGAAGCCCTCGCCGGCGTAGCCTTTCAAAACGCCGAGCGTAAACGCCGTCTTTTCCGAATCGCGCAGGCTCACGTAGACGCGCCCCGCCGCCGGCACCTGCACGTTCGTCGCGAGAAAGCCCTTGTAAACCGCCTTTTCGTAATTCTCGTCGAGCGCGAGTATCTCGCCCGTGGACTTCATTTCGGGGCCGAGAGCGATATCGACGTCCGTCAGTTTCGCGCCCGAAAATATCGGCATCTTCACGGCGGTGAAATCCATGTTCTCCAACAGGCCCGTGCCGTAACCGCTCTCCGCGAGTTTGCCGCCAAGCATGGCGATGGCCGCGAGCTTCACCATCGGCACGCCCGTCACCTTGCTGATAATCGGGACGGTGCGCGACGCGCGCGGATTCACTTCGATCACGTAAATCTTACCGGTTTTCGAATCGTAGGCGTACTGGATATTCAGCAGGCCGACGACGCCAATCGCCGCCGTAATGCGCCGCGTATAATCCACGAGCCGCCCGCAGACCTCGTCCGGAATCGTATGCGGCGGATAGACCGACATGCTGTCGCCCGAGTGGACGCCCGTCCGCTCGATATGCTCCATAATGCCCGGAATCAGCACGTCGTCGCCGTCCGCGATCGCGTCGACCTCCACTTCCTTGCCCTCGATATACTGGTCGATCAGCACCGGATGCGCCGCGCCGAGCGCCACCGCCTCATCGAGATATTCGAGCAGTTCCGCGTCCGAATACACGACCTGCATCGCGCGCCCGCCGATCACATACGACGGCCTGACGACGAGCGGATAGCCGAGCTTGCGCGCGGCATCAAACGCGGAATCCCGATCCGTGACCGAACACCCCGCGGGCGTCGGGATATCAATGCTCCGCAGCAGCTCGTTGAATTTCTTCCGGTTCTCCGCAAGATCAATGCTCGCGAACGACGTCCCGAGAATGCGTATGCCGCGCTTCGACAGCGCCTCGGCGATATTCAGCGAAGTCTGCCCGCCGAACTGCAGCATCACGCCCTCCGGCCGCTCCTTCTTGATAACGTTCATCACGTCGTCGATATGCATCGGCTCAAAGTAGAGCTTGTCCGAGGTGTCGAAATCCGTGCTGACGGTTTCGGGATTGTTGTTGACGATAATCGCCTCGTAACCGAGCTCGCGCAGCGCCCACACCGCCTGCACGCAGCAGTAATCGAATTCTATTCCCTGCCCGATGCGGATCGGCCCGGAACCGACCACGAGAATTTTCTTCTCATCGCTGATCCGGCTCTCGTCTTCCTTTTCAAAACAGGAATAATAATAGGGCGTCAGCGCTTCGAACTCGCCGCCACAGGTATCGACCATCTTATAGACGGGGAAAATATCGTTGTAGACGCGGATATCGCGCAAGACCTCCGTGCTCACATCCGACAGGCTCAGTATCTCCGCGTCGATAAAGCCGAGCTCCTCCGCCTCGGAGAGCAGCGCCGCGTCCATCTGCGTTTCCGCGAGCGTCTTTTCCATCTTTACGATGCGGTCGACCTTTGAAAGGAACCACGGATCGACCTTTGTTAAATCGAAAATGCCCTCGCGCGTAAATTTCGGATCGGTGCCCCGGCGCGCGCGCCCGCGCCGCATCGCCTCGGCGATCGCGAAAATTCTCTCGTCGTCACGCCCCTCTATCTTCGCCACCAGTTCGCCGTCGGACATCGCCATAATATGCGGCACGCGCATTCCGTCATGCCCGATCTCCAGCGAGGCGACCGCCTTCAGCAGCGCGTTCTCAAAGGTGCGGGAAATCGCCATCACTTCGCCCGTCGCCTTCATCTGCGTGCCGAGTTTGCGCGAAGCCGTCTTGAACTTATCGAACGGCCATTTCGGAAATTTCACGACACAGTAATCGAGCGTCGGCTCGAACAGCGCACTCGTTTCTCCCGTCACGTAATTTTTCAGCTCATCCAGACTGTAACCGAGGGCGATTTTCGCCGCGAGTTTCGCGATTGGATAGCCTGCCGCCTTCGACGCAAGCGCCGACGAACGGCTCACGCGCGGATTCACCTCTATCACGATGTAATCGCTCGTCGCCGGGTCGAGCGCGAACTGCACATTACACCCGCCCTCTATCTTCAGCGCCCGGATGATTTTCAGCGCCGAATCCCGAAGCATCTGATATTCCGCGTCGCGCAGCGTCTGTATCGGCGCGATAACGATGCTGTCGCCCGTATGCACGCCGACCGGATCGAAATTCTCCATGCCGCAGACCGTAATGCAGTTGTCCTTCGCGTCGCGCATCACCTCGAACTCGATCTCCTTCCAGCCCGCCACGGATTCCTCCAGCAGTATCTGCCCGATCGCGCTGTTCTCCATGCCGCGTTCCGCGAGCAAGCGCAGCTCGCCGTCGTTCGCCGCGATACCGCCGCCCGTGCCGCCAAGCGTGTAGGCCGGCCGTATTATCACGGGATATCCCGCCTCTTTTATAAAATGAAAGCATTCGTCCATATCCGTCGCGATAACGCTCCGCGGGATCGGCTCGCCGATCTCCATCATCAGATCGCGAAATTCCTCGCGGTCCTCCGCACGGCGTATGCTGTCCATATTCACGCCGAGCAGCCGCACGCCGAAGCGCGCCAGCGTTCCGTCCGCCTCGAGCTCCGTCGCAAGGTTCAGCCCCGTCTGTCCGCCGAAACCCGCGAGAATCCCATCCGGGCGTTCGCGCTCGAGAATCGAGGTCAGCGCGTGAACCGTCAGCGGCTCGATATAGATCTTATCCGCGATGCCCGGATCCGTCATAATCGTGGCCGGGTTGCTGTTCACGAGAACGCATTCGATGCCCTCCTC